>JAGWAO010000011.1:32759-53151 GCA_021296315.1 Acidimicrobiia bacterium
GGGCTTGCTAGTTTGTCGGGGCCTGCGGGTTGTCGGGCTTGCTAGTTTGTCGGGCTTGCTGGTTGTCGGGCGCTTGAGCGGGCGACCGGAATCGAACCGGCATCATCAGCTTGGAAGGCTGAGGTTCTAGCCGTTGAACTACGCCCGCGGGCCCTCTCACGGTATCGGCGCCGACATTGGGATGGTCCACGTCCGCAGCGCGCCGCGGGCGACGGCATCCGCGTAGTGCGCCCGAACCGCACCGGTACACTCGCTGCCGTGCACAGCAGCGTTGAGACGCTCACCGACAACCGCGTCAAATTGACCGTCGAGTTGGACGAGGAAGAGTTCGAGACCGAGGTCGAGGCGGCTTTCAAGCGCATCGCTCGCGAGGTGAGGATCCCGGGGTTTCGTCCGGGGCGGGCCCCCCGCCGCCTGCTGGAGGCGCAACTGGGATCGCAAGCGGGACGGGTGGAGGCCCTGAGGGCTTCTCTGCCCGACTACTACGCTCGTGCCGTCGTCGAGCACGACATCGACGTCATCGATGCTCCCGAGATCGAGATCATCGAGGGCTCGGAGTCCGGGCCGGTCTGCTTCGACGCGGTCGTCGATGTGCGGCCGGCCGTTCTGGTGTCGGGCTACGACGACTTGAGCGTCCAGATTCCCAATCCCTCAGTCGACGAAGCGGAGATCCAGGCCGAGATCGACAGATTCCGGCAGCAGTTCGCGGAGCTGTCGCCAGTGAGCCGGGCTGCGGTCGACGGCGACCATCTCACGATCGACATCGCCGGCTCGATGGGAGGCGAGAGCATCGATGGCCTCACAACCTCCGACTACGACTACCAGCTCGGCACCGGCGCCGTCGTCTCCGAGATCGATGAGAACCTCCGGGGGTCCGCCGCCGGAGACATCCTGGAGTTCACGGCCTCGCATCCCGACCCTGAGGAGGATCAGAAGCTCAGCTTCCGGGTGCTGGTCAAGGAGGTGCAACAGACCGTCCTGCCCGACCTGGACGACGAGTTCGTGGCGACCAACACCGAGTTCGACACCGCGGAGGAGTTCCGCTCCGCACTCGAAGGGGGGCAGGCTAGGACCAGGGCGATGTACGCCGAGTCCGTGCGCCGCGAGGCCATCGCAGACGCCATCGCCGGCCTGGTGACCGACGAGATTCCCGAGGCGATGGTCGCGTCGGAGATGGACGCCCGACTCGAGAGCCTGACCAGCGATCTGTCCCAGCGGGGATATGAGTTCGAGGACTACCTGGCGAGCATCGGGCAGTCTCGCGAGGAGTTCGAGGCCGGCCTGCGGATCAGCGCCGACCGCAGCGTCAAGCTGGACCTTGCACTGCGGGCGGTGGCCACCGCAGAGGGACTCGAGGCAGACGTCGAGACTCTGGATTCGGAGTTACAGCAAGCGGTGCTCGCGGCTAGCAACGGAGCGGAGGTGGATGCGGCTGCAGAGGCGGAACGGTTGCGCGAAGCGCTGGCGTCATCTGGACGGCTGTCTGACATGCGCTCTCAGATCTCCAAGCGGGCCGCCTTGGAGTGGATCACGGAGCGGGTCGAGCTGGTCGATCCCGACGGCGAGGTCATCGATCCAGAACTGTTGAGACTTCCCACCGACGTTGGCGACGACGCTGCGAACCCTCAGGATGTAGACACCGATCAAGATGTAGACATCGATCAGGATGTAGACGCCGATCAAGCACAGGACGAATCATGAGCACCAACCCTCGCAACTATTTGGTCCCGACCGTGGTGGAGCAGACCAACCGCGGCGAGCGTGCCTTCGACCTGTACAGCCGGCTGCTCAAGGAGAACATCATCTTTCTGGGCACCCCTATCGACGATGTGGTTGCGAACCTGATCTGCGCGCAGCTGCTGCACCTCGAGTCCGAGGATCCCGACAAGGACATCAACCTCTACATCAACAGCCCCGGCGGGGACATCAACTCGCTGTTCGCCATCTACGACACGATGCAGTACATCAAGCCCGACATCACCACCATCTGCTTCGGTCAGGCCGCATCGGCCGCCGCGGTGCTGCTGGCGGCCGGCACCAAGGGCAAGCGCCTGGCTCTCCCGCACGCCAAGATCCTCATTCACCAGCCGTACGCGGGGGCGCACGGCGACGCCAGCGACATAGAGCGGATCGCCTCCGAGGTGGCCCGCCTGAAGGAGTCGTTGGAGGAGGTGATCTCGGTGCACACCGGCCAGCCCATCGAGCAGGTCGCCACCGACACCGACCGGGACTTCGTCATGACCGCCGAGCAGGCCAGGGAGTACGGGATCATCGATGAGGTGATAGAAGCGCGTAATGTGGTCGACAACAGCAGCGCCATTCGGGCGATCAGCTGAACGTTTGAGGGGGAGACGACCGCGTGGTCAAGCTCGATGAGCGTCGCAAGATTCTCAAGTGCTCGTTCTGCGGCAAGTCGCAGCAACAGGCCAAGAAGGTGATCTTCGGCCCCGACGCCGGGATCTGCGACGAGTGCATCGACCTGTGCAACCAGATCATCGCCGAGGAACTGGGCGGACCGTCCGACCCCGTCGACGTTTGAGAGGGAGACGACCGCGTGGCCAAGCTTGGTGAGGGAGGCGAGCTTCTCAAGTGCTCGTTCTGCGGAAAGTCGCAGAAACAGGTCAAGAAGCTCATCGCCGGCCCCGGCGTCTACATCTGTGACGAGTGCATCGATCTGTGCAACGAGATCATCGACGAGGAGCTGGCCGGACCGTCGGAGGACCCCGTCGGCGAGCTTCCCGCTCCTCGTGAGATCTACACCTTCCTCGACGACTACATCGTCGGGCAGGACAGCGCCAAGCGCATCCTGTCGGTCGCCGTCTACAACCACTACAAGCGGGTGCAGCTCGGCGAGAGCCAGGATCCCGAGGTAGAGCTCCAGAAGTCGAACATCCTTCTCATAGGCCCCACCGGCTGCGGCAAGACCCTCATGGCCCAGACGCTCGCCCGGATGCTGAACGTGCCTTTCGCCATCGCCGACGCCACCGCTCTGACCGAGGCCGGCTACGTGGGCGAGGACGTCGAGAACATCCTCCTGAAGCTGATCCAGGCCGCCGACTACGACGTGAAGAAGGCCGAGAAGGGCATCATCTACATAGACGAGATCGACAAGATCGCCCGCAAGAGCGAGAACCCCTCGATCACTCGCGACGTCTCCGGCGAGGGAGTCCAGCAGGCTCTGCTCAAGATCCTGGAGGGCACGTCGGCCTCGGTGCCCCCGCAGGGAGGGCGCAAGCACCCGCACCAGGAGTTCATCCAGATCGACACGACCAACGTCCTGTTCATCTGCGGGGGCGCGTTCGCCGGCATCGAGAAGATCGTGGAGCGTCGCGCCGGCACCCGGGGAGTGGGGTTCGGTGCCGACATCCGCCGGCCTGAGGACAAGGACCTGGGAGCCATCTTCGCCGAGGTGCTCCCGGAGGATCTCACCAAGTACGGGCTGATCCCAGAGTTCATCGGCCGGCTGCCGGTGATGGGCGCGGTCGGCAGTCTCGAGCGCGACGCCTTGATGCGCATCCTGGTGGAGCCCCGCAACGCCCTCGTCAAGCAGTACCAGAAGATGTTCCGGTTCGAGAACGTCGAACTGGACTTCGAAGAGGACGCACTGGAGGCGATAGCCGACGAGGCCATCAAGCGCGCCTCGGGGGCTCGGGGGCTGAGAGCCGTGCTCGAGGAGGTCCTGCTCGACATCATGTACGACCTTCCCGGCCGCGAGGACATCTCCACCGTGGTGATCGACCGTGAGGTTGTGTGCCGCAACGTGAACCCCACGCTGGTGCCCCGCGCCGAGGAGGACGACACTCGCTCCCGGCGCGCCAGCTGACAGCCATAGGGGCCCCGTTGGACTACGGCGCGGCCCTGGACCATCTCGAGACCCTGATCAACCATGAGGTCAAGCCGCGAGCGGGCCGCGTCGCCGGGCTCAGCCTCGAGTCGGTGCAGCGCCTCACTGCCGCGATGGGCGACCCGCAGCGGTGCTACCGCGTGATCCACGTCACGGGAACCAACGGCAAGGGGTCCACGGTGCGGGTCACGGCCCGGCTCCTGCAGGAGATGGGACTGCGCGTCGGTGCCTACACGAGCCCTCACCTCGTGGCTCCGACCGAGCGGATCTCCGTGGACGCCACGCCCATAGACGGTGAGACCTTCGGCGCGGCCATCGGGGACGTGGCTCGCTTCACCGACCACCTGCAGATGCGGGCAACCTGGTTCGAGACGGTGACCGCGGCCGCGCTGCAGCACTTCGCCGACATTGCCGTAGACGTGGCCGTGGTCGAGGTGGGGATGCTGGGCCGCTTCGACGCCACCAACGTCGTGGAAGCGCAGGTCGCGACGATCACCAACGTCGCACTGGACCACACTGACGGCGTCGGCGACTGGAGGCTTGCCGTGGCCCGCGAGAAGGCCGGCATCATCAAGCCCGGATCGACGGTCGTGTGCGGTGAGACGGATCCCAGCACGCGCGACGTGTTCCGGGCGGAGCCCCATGCGGCCATGTTCGAGCGCGGCCGCGACTTCGCGACGGAGCGGGAGCGCCTGGCGGTGGGCGGGTGGCTGGCCGATCTTCGCACCCCCTACGGGAGCCACTCCGACGTGCATGTATCCCTGCACGGCCGGCACCAGCTCGACAACGTGTCTCTGGCCGTGGCTACCGCGGAGGCCTTCTTCGAGGCGCAACTGTCCGATGAGGTCATAGGCGAGGCCCTCGCCAATGTGAGGGTTCCCGGCCGTTTCGAGATAGCCCGCCGGGAGCCCCTGGTCGTGCTCGACGGTGCTCACAATCCCGACGGCGCCCGGGCCGCCGCGAACACTCTCAGCGAGGACTTCGCTCCGTCCGGACGGCGGTTCCTAGTGGTCGGGATGCAGTCGGGCCGCGATGTCGCCGGCGTGCTTCAGGGACTCGAAGCCGATCGAGCCGACCGGGTGCTCTGCTGCACCGCTCCCACGACACGGGGCATCCCGGCGACGGAGGTGGCCGCCGCGGCGGCATCCATCGGCGCGTCCGCGGAGGCGATCGACGACGTGGGGGCGGCTCTCGACCGCGCCCTCGAACTCGCCGACGTCGATGATGCGGTGACCGTCACGGGCTCCTTCACAGTGATAGGCGCAGCCAAGATGGCCCTGGGCCCGAGCGGCCCGTGAGCGCAGCGAACAGGAGCGGGTAGCCCGCGCCGCAACTGAGCCGTAACATCGGTGGCCGTGAATCGCACGCTGGTGATCTGCAAGCCCGACGCGGTTGAGCGCGGCCAGGTGGGCGAGATCATCGGCCGCTTCGAGCGCAAGGGTCTGCAGCTGGTCGCGGCCGAGCTTCGCACTCTCGGCCCCGACGTGCTCGCCCTCCACTATGCGGAGCACGTAGGCAAGGACTTCTACGACGATCTCGTCGCCTTCATGGGCAGAGGCCCTGTGCTGGTCGCGGTCGTGGAAGGGCCGCACGACACTTGGAGCGTGGTTCGCCAGATGTTGGGTGCCACCGATCCCATGAAGGCTGCGCCCGGGACCATTCGCGGGGACCTCGGTACCGAGGTCACCGAGAATCTGGTCCACGGGAGCGACTCGGCCGAGTCGGCTCGACGCGAAGTGGCGATCTTCTTTCCTGGTCTACAGTAGAAAGCCGCGAAACTTGATGAGGAATCTGGCCCTTGGAGTCCATTGATGTCAATTGTGTGCCGGCGCTCTCCGTCGTCTAAACTCCGGCTAGCGGTCGGCCGGGTCTCCTCCGGCGTTGTGATAACGTCCCCAACCTGATCGAGGCATCACAATGAGCACAGCGAGCATGCTTTCGGGGCTGGGGTGGGTCATGGGGCGCGACATGGCCCTGGACCTCGGTACCGCGAACACCGTCGTGTACGTGCGCGGCGAGGGGATCGTGCTCGACGAACCGTCGGTGGTGGCTGTGAATTCCCGCACCCGCAAGGTGCTGGCGGTGGGCGCCGAGGCGAAGAGCATGATCGGCCGCACGCCTGCGCACATCCAGGCCGTCCGCCCCCTCAGGGACGGGGTGATCGCCGACTTCGACATGTGCGAGGACATGCTGCGCTTCTTCATCGAGCGCGTTCACCAGAGACGCTGGACCAAGCCGCGCATGGTCATCGCCGTGCCGTCGGGAATCACCGGCGTGGAGCAGCGGGCCGTGCAGGAGGCCGCGGAGTCCGCGGGCGCCAGGAAGCCGACCCACGTAATCGAGGAGCCGATGGCCGCGGCGATCGGCACCGGGCTTCAGGTGTGGGAGCCGACGGGAAACATGATCGTCGATGTCGGCGGAGGCACGACCGAGGTGGCCGTCATCTCGCTCGGAGGCATCGTGTCCAGCCAGTCGATCCGGGTGGGGGGAGACGAGTTCGACAACGTCATCGCCCAATACGTCAAGAAGGAGCACTCCCTGCTGATCGGGGAGCGCACCGCCGAGGAGATCAAGATCATGCTCGGGTCGGCCTACCCCCTGACTCGGGAGGCAAGGGCCGAGATCCGGGGCCGCGATCTCGTGAGCGGACTGCCCCGCGTGGTCTCGGTCACCACCGAGGACATCCGCGAGGGCTTGGAGGAGTCGGTCACCGCCATCTGTGACGCGGTGCGAGGCACGCTGGACCACACGCCGCCGGAGTTGGCCGCCGACATCATGGAGTCGGGCATCATGCTCGCGGGCGGGGGCGCGCTGCTGAGGAATCTGGACCAACGGATTGCCAACGAGACCGGTATGCCGATCACGGTCGCCCAGGATCCGTTGCATGCCGTGGTGAGGGGCTGCGGCCACGTGCTCGACAACTTGGACCAGCGGTGACCGCATCGGGCGATCTCTAGCATTGGGCGATGGCGGTCGCCCAGCGCAGCGGGCGGTCCCGCTACCGCTTGCTGCTGCTGATCCTCACAGCCGCCACGCTGCTCACCCTTGACTTCCGCGGCTTCGGGCCGCTTGAGACGGCCCAGAGCCGGGTGCGCGATGTCCTCGAGCCGGTGGTGTCCGCGGTCGACGTAGCGCTCGGGCCGGTGGCGGAGGTCTGGACTGTGATGTTCTCCTACAACGACCTCCGCTCCGAGAACGCCAGGCTCAGAGACGAGGTCGACCGGCTCGGCAGCGCCGACATTCGCTCCGCCGCGCAGCAAGATGCGTTCGACAGGCTCCTGGCCACCACTGGCGTGACCTATGTCGAGGGTGTGGAACGGCTGACCGCGACGGTGCTTCGCGACTCGGTGGGAAACTTCGATGACGATGTGATGTCCATCGACGTGGGACGCCGTCACGGCGTGGCTCCGGGCATGGCCGTCGTCACCTCGGCCGGATTCGTGGGTCGGGTGGAGACCGTGGACGCGGTGTCGAGCACGGTCACCACGGTGAGCGATCCCGCCCTGGTGATCGGAGTGCGCCTGCTGGACACCGGAGACGTGGGGCTTGGGCACGGGATGGTCGGCGACCCGACCAAGTTCGAAGTGGACGCCGGCCTGCGGTGGCCCGAGACCGGAGACCTCTCGGAGCTGCCGACGATCGGGAGCCCGGTGGTGACCGCGGCCGGGAGCCGCTATCCCGCCGACATACCGGTGGGGCGGGTGGCATCCGTCGAACCGGCGGAGGCGGGTCTGGCGCAGCTGGTGACCGTCGAACTGGCCGCGGACACCCAGGACCTCGGTTACGTCACCGTGCTGCTGCAGACTCCCGAGGACGAGGCACCGGTTGGCCCGGACTCTCCATTCTCCCAGGAATCGCCATGACGGCGGACGTCCGGTTCACTCCGGGGCGACCATGACGGCGCCGCAGTCCCTTGTGACTGTGCTGCGGCCGCGCCGCCTGCTGGCGGGCAGCGTGACGTTGACCGTGCTGCGGCTCATCGTCGTGTACGTGTTGGCGCTTCTCCTGCAGCTGACGTTCTTCTCGGAGGTGCGAGTGGCAGGAGTCGCTCCCGAGCTGCCGGCGCTGGTGGCCATACTGGCCGGCCTCTTCGCCGGTCCCCGGCACGGCTCGATGGTCGCCTTCTGGGCCGGCCTGATGTGGGACGTGTACCTCTCGACACCGCTCGGGCTGGCCGCAGCCGCCTTCGCGGTCGTGGCCTACGCGCTGGGCGGCGTCACCGAGGATCTCTTCCACGACACGCGCATCCAGACGGTCGTGCTGGTGTTCGCGGGCACGGCGGCCATGGTGACGGCCTACGCCCTGCTGGGCGAGGTTGTCGGCCAGCGCGGCCTGGTCGACGACCGCCTGCCACGGGTCGTGCTGGTGGCATCGGCCCTCAATGCCGTGCTCTCGTTGGTGGTGGCGCCCGCGATGCGGTGGGCCGTGGGGAGTCGCCCAGCCCGAAGCCGGGCGCGACGACGTGAGCCCCCGGACGCGCCGGGGAGGGGCCGCTGATGGCTTCGAACGGCGCGGACGCGGACGAGCGCCAGGGTTTCCGGCTCTACGTGATCGGCATCGTGGCGGTGTGCCTGGTGGCCGCCCTGTTCGCTCGCTTGTGGTACTTGCAGGTTCTCGAGAGCGAGGAGCTGCAGGATGCTGCGGCCACGAACATCCTGCGAGTCGTGTACACGGAAGCGCCACGGGGCCGCATCTTCGACGCCGGGGGCCGG
Organism: Acidimicrobiia bacterium; assembly: GCA_021296315.1. GTDB lineage: Bacteria > Actinomycetota > Acidimicrobiia > Acidimicrobiales > Aldehydirespiratoraceae > Aldehydirespirator. The sequence goes on from JAGWAO010000011.1 coordinate 41,316, forward strand.
ATCCTCGTCGACAACCGGGTGGTCCAGGTGGTGACGATCGACCGCCTGGAGTTCCGGGCCGCTCTGGACGAGTCCGAGCAGCAGGCCGTCCTGCTCGAGCTGGCCGAGATCATCAGCCGCTCGGGTCGCCTCACGAAGGTGCGCCACATCGAGGAGCGGCTGGCGAGCCTGGAGTTCGGTCCCTTCGACAAGGTTCCCGTGGCCTTCGACATAGACCCCGACCTGCTGGTGTATCTGGGTGAGCGGCCCGACCTGTTCGCCGGAGTCTCGGTGCAGGAGCGCACCGTTCGCAGCTACCCGTACGGCGAGTTGGCCGCGCATCTGCTCGGGTACGTGGGTCCGCTCACCCAGTCGGAGTACCGGGCTCAGAGCGCGCAGATCGACCCGACCGACCCCTATGCCAAGACGTACCAGCCTGGAGACGAGATCGGGAAGTCCGGCGTGGAGCGGATCTTCGAGAACGAGCTGAGGGGAGTCCCCGGCGTGCGCGTGTTCGAGGTGAACCGGCTCGACGAGATCGTGAGGGTCCACGATGACAAGGGTCGCCAGCCGATGCCCGGCAACGATGTGCATCTCACGATCGACCTCGACATCCAGAGCCTGGTCGAGCGCGAACTGCGGCGGGGGCTCGACGAGGCTCGACGTCAGGAGCCGCCCGAGGAGGATCCCGACGCCCCCGACTTCGTGGCATCGTCGGGGGCGGCCGTTGCCGTCGACCCCCGGGACGGCTCGATCCTGGCCATGGCCTCCTTCCCCACCTTCGATCCGCGCGACTTCGTGAACGGCATATCGCAGCGACAGTTCAACGACCTGACTGCGGAGGAGAACTTCTCCCCGATCCTGAACCGCGCCATACAGGGTCTCTACCCGCCCGGCTCGACGTTCAAGGTGGTGACGGCCTACGCCGCCATCACGCAGGGGGTGATAGGCGCCGATGCCTCCTCGCTGATCGAGGTGGACGAGTTCTACAACGACACCGGCACGTATCGCTACCCCTTCTGCGTGGAGGAATCCGACACGTGCGTGTTCAACAGCCCCTACTGCTGCGAGCGCGGCGTCGACCTGAGGGATGCCATAACGGTGTCGAGCGACACGTACTTCTACCGGCTCGCCGGCGAGGGCTTCTTCCGGCGGCGGGAGCCCCTCGACGAAGGCATACAGGAGTCGGCGCGGGCGCTCGGACTAGGCTCGCACACCGGCATCCCGCTGCCCCACGAGCGCGCCGGGGTGGTGCCCGACAGGGAGTACTACGACTTCCAGTTCGACCAGGGTGTGTTCCTGCGCGGCGGCGACCAGTGGTTCGCCGGAGACACGATCAACCTCGCGATCGGCCAGGGCAACCTGCTGACGACTCCCTTGCAGGTGGCCAACATGTACGCCACGCTGGCCAGCGAGGGGAAGGTCCACCAGCCGAACATCGCCGTCAAGATCACCGATCGCAACGGAGAGGTCCTCGAGGAGTTCGGTCCGAGACTGCTGCGCGAGGTGGAATGGACTGCCGAGGTCGCGGCACCACTGCTCGACGGGATGAACGGTGTCACCGCATACAACCTTCCGAGCAGCTCCGGGGGCGAGGCCCTTTTGCGGGGCACGGCCTACGAGGCCTTCAACCTCCCCGGAGAGGGAGGCGTCAACTTCCCCCTGGCTGCGTGGCCGGTCGCGGGCAAGACGGGCACGGCTGAGAAGCAGGGAAAGGCCGACTTTGCCTGGTTCACGGCGTTCGGCCCGGCCTCCTGGCCCGAACGCGGCTACCGCCACACTCCCGAGGTGGTGGTGGCGATGGTGCTGGAGGAGGCCGGCTTCGGCGGTGATGTGGCCGCACCGGCCGTGGCACGGGTTCTTCTCCCGATCGCTACCGACACGGTCGTCAGGGCCCGCACGGCCAGGGAGGTGGACGTCTGCTACGCCGAGGTCAAGCAGCTGGCGTCGTTCCTCGAGGGTGTCCGCACGGGTGAGATCAAGGTTGACCAGGACGGCGTACCCATCTCCGAGACGCGGCCCGAACTCTCGCAGGACTGCTCTGAGCTGGTAGGCGGCCAAGAGGCCGTGGAGCGGCGAGGACTGGACGCACTGCTATGACCGCCACCGCGACGCGACCGGCACGCCGCACTGTCTCTCCCGATCCCTGGTGGCTGCTTGTCGACCCCTTCCTGATCCTGTCGGCCCTGGCCACCGCCGCGATGGGGTCGGTGCTGGTGTATTCGGCGACCAGGGGCGTCATCGGAGACTTCACCGAGCCCAGTACTGAGTTTCTGGAGCGCCAGGTGCTGTTCATCGTCGTGGGCGTCGTGGTCGGAGTGTCCGCCGCGTTCGTGCCGCCCCGGTTGATGAGAAGGCTCTATCCGCTGGCCTTCGCGGCGATGGTGGCCGCGTTGTGGTTGGTGCTGCAGGTGGGCGTGGAGGTCAACGGGACGAAGGGCTGGTTCTCCTTCGGCACGTTCAGGATGCAGCCGTCGGAGCCCGGCAAGCTCGTAGTGATCATCGGGCTGGCCCTGCTGCTGTCACCCCGCCAGAAGGAGGTGGGCCTGAAGCGAGTCCTGTTTGCCCTGGCCCTGGCCGCGGCGCCCATCGCCCTCATCCGTCTCCAGCCCGACCTGGGGACCACGCTGGTGTACCTGGTGATCGCCCTGATCATGGTGATTGCGAGCGGGATCAAGGCCCGCTGGATAGTCCTTCTCGCCATCATCGCGGTGGCGGGAACCGTCGGGGTGTACCGATCGGATGAGTTGGCCGAATACCAGGAGGCCCGCCTGCGCGTGTACCTGTTCGAATCCGACGTCAGCGACGAGTCCGCCGGCTATGCCTTCAATGTCGAGCAGGCCCAGATCGCGATCGGCAACGGGGGACTGCGGGGACAGGGGCTGTTCAACGGGACGCAGACCCGGTCCGACCTCGTGCCGCAGCAGCAGACCGACTTCATCTTCACCGTGGCGGGCGAGGAGCTGGGACTGCGCGGTGCCTCCCTGCTGCTCGGCCTGCTCGCCATCCTGCTGTTCCGCGTCTGGCGAACGGCCCATCTCGCCCTGACGCCCTTCGAGCGGCTGATGTCCACCGGGATCTTCGCCATGCTCCTGTTCCAGACGTTCCAGTCGGTCGGCATGACCATGGGGATGATGCCGGTGACCGGCATCCCGCTCCCGCTTGTGAGCTACGGCGGATCCTCGATGCTCACCACGATGGCGTCTCTCGGGCTCATTGCCGGCGTCTACCGGCGCCGCCTCGACATCGAAGGCATGCTCAACCAGCAGTAGTAGGCTGATGAAGTGAGGAGTCTGTGGCATCGCCGGCCTGCGGCACCGTGAGTCTGTGGCGTCGCCCGCCTGCGGCACCGTGAGAGGTGTGTGGCATCGACTTGAGCCTTTGTTGCCTCAGGTGTCCAAGCCGGCGCGCTATATCGGCGGCGAGGACGGGATGCAGGTCCCTCGCCACGGACCCGGTGTGGTGTCGTGGCTGCTCACATATCCGGACACGTACGAGATAGGCCTGCCCAACCAGGGCCTGCAGATCCTCTACGAGATTCTCAATGAGCGCCCGGACGCGGCTGCCGAGCGCGCCTACGCGCCCTGGAGCGATCTCGAGGCGCTGATGAGGTCCGAGGGTCTGCCGCTGTTCTCGCTCGACACCCACCGTCCGGCTGCGTTGTTCGATGTCATCGCATTCAACCTCTCGGCCGAACTCACCTACACCAACATGCTGAACTGCATCGACCTCGCAGGTGTAGCGGTGAGAGCCGCTTCCAGGCACGATGCGGATCCGCTGATCGGCGCCGGGGGGCACTGCACCTACAATCCCGAGCCGCTGGCCGACTTCCTCGACTTCGCCGTTCTCGGCGACGGTGAGGAGGCGGTGGGTGACATAACCGCGGTGTTGCACGACTGGAAGGCGTCGGGTCGTCCGGGAGGCCGCACCGGGGTGCTGCGGGCCCTTGCCCGCGTGCCGGGCGTGTACGTGCCGTCCATGTACGACGTCACCTACGACGGCGACCGCCTCGCGGCGGTTGAGCCGCGGCACCCCGACGTGCCGGCCGTCGTCGAGAAGCGCACGGTGGCCGATCTGGCCGACTGGCCCTATCCCAAGCGGCAGCTCGTACCGCTCACGGAGGTGGTCCACGACCGCCTTAACGTCGAGGTGTTCCGGGGTTGCACCCGCGGCTGCCGCTTCTGCCAGGCCGGGATGATCACCCGTCCCGTGCGTGAGCGTCCCGCCGAGCAGGTCCGCACCATGGTGAGCGAGGGCCTGCGGCGCACCGGCTACGACGAGGTCGCGCTCACCTCGCTGAGCACCGCCGACTTCAGCGGCATCGAGCAGGTCGTGGCCGACACCGTCAACGGCGCCGGCTGCAGCCAGGTCTCGGTGTCGCTGCCCAGCCTGCGGGTCGACGCCTTCACCGTGGGCATTGCCGCCCAGATCCAGCGCGCCCGCCGCACCGGGCTGACGTTCGCGCCGGAGGCGGGCACCTGGCGGATGCGCCAAGTGATCAACAAGCTCATCACCACCGACGACCTCTACTCCGCGGTGGAGTCGGCCTACTCGCAGGGGTGGCGCCGGATGAAGCTCTACTTCCTCACCGGACTGCCCACCGAGACCGACCCGGACACGCTCGGCATCGCGGAGTTGGCCCGCAACTGCGTTGCGTTGGGTCGAACCCACGTGCGCTCGCCGTCGGTCACCGTCTCGGTCGGCGGGTTCGTGCCCAAGCCGTTCACCCCCTTCCAGTGGTTCGGCCAGAACACCGTGGCGGAGCTTCGACGCAAGATCGGCCTGTTGCGCGACGACCTGCGCAGGACCAGGGGCGTCCAGCTCAAGTGGCACGATCCGGCCGCCAGCCTGGCCGAGGGCCTGGTCAGCCGGGGCGACCGCCGCCTCGGAGGAGTGATCGAGCACGTCTGGCGCCAGGGCGGCACGTTCCAGGAGTGGTCCGAGCACTTCGACCTTGGGCGCTGGCAGGCCGCGGCCACCGCCTGCGGCATCGACATCGACGCCTACGTCCACCGTCACCGCACCTTCGATGAGGTGCTGCCGTGGGACCACCTGTCGGCCGGACTCCACAAGGACTTCCTGTGGCAGGACTGGCGAGACGCTCTCGACGAGGTCGGGCTGGAGGACTGCCGCTGGACGCCGTGCTACGACTGCGGAGCGTGCACCGGCTACGGCATCGAGCATGTGGTGGCGTCCGCCGTCCCGCCCGCGGGAGGAAGCCAGGGCACCGGCATGGACGTCTCGCAGGGCGGCGAGGTCCCGGTGCGGCTGCTCGAACGCTCCGGAGCGGGGGCGGCGGCATGAGGGGGCCGCGCCTCAGGGTCCGCTTCTCGAAGCACGGCAAGGTTCGCTTCACATCGCACCGGGACGTGGCCCGGATATGGGAGCGATCGCTGCGCCGGGCCCGAATCCCTGTGGCCTACTCGGCCGGTTTCAGCCCCCGGCCGAAGATCGCGTTCGGGCTGGCCCTGCCCACCGGATACTCCTCCGACGCCGAGTACCTCGACGTCGAGGTCGATCCGGTGTGGATGGCCGGCATCGACAACGAGAGGCTCGTCGGCGCGTTGACCGCGTCGCTGCCGACGGGCATGACAGCGCTGGCCGCGGTCGAGCTCGCCTCCGGCGAGCCGTCGCTCCAGCACGCGGTGACCAGCTGTACTTGGAGGATCGACGCAACCGGCGCCGACGCCCGAGAGGCGTCGGACGCGGTGTCGCGGGCGATGGATGGCCGCGAGCTGCTCGTGCAACGCGAGCGCAAGGGGCGGCTCAGCATCGACAACATCCGGCCCGCCGTGCATGCAGTCGAGGTGCAGGGGAATATTACCGACGGTGTGAGGCTCACCGCCGAGCTAGCCACGCAACCGCGGGCAGTGCGTCCCGCCGAGCTTCTGGCGAGCCTCCACCCGCCGCTCAGACTGCTGCGGGCGTGCCGTCTTCACCAATGGATCACAACCGACGCAGGCGATCGCAGCGAACCGCTGGCGGTCGCCGAGTTGTCGGTCGCAGGAACGGGAGTCGAGCCATGAGGACCCCGTTCACGTACTCGAAGGAACACAATGACCAAAGAACGCCAACCGGCGGGCGCCTCTCGCGCCGCCGACAAGAGAGCACAACCACCTAGGAAAGCGGCCGACAAGGAATCCAAGCCTTCCGGACCGCCCGCACCCAAGGCGCCCCAGCCGGGACGCCCAGGCCCCTCAGGTGGCCGGAAGCCGCAGATCGGTGACACCCGTCCGGCACCGCCGACACCCGCGAAAGAGCCCGGTAGCCGGGGCTCCGAGGGCGGATCCGGATCCGGTGGGCGCAGGCGGCGGCGCCGGCGCGGCGGCGGCCGGGGCGGCGGGCAGAAGTCTCACACCCCTGCGGTGGTGGAGGCGGTCACCTACGACGAGCCGGTCGAACTCGACGAGAAGAGCATGCGGGGGCGGCGGGGCCGTACCCGCAAGGGTCAGGCCGTGGGCCGGTATCTCATGTGCGTCCACGTCTCCGAGCGGGCCACGCAGATAGCGGTGCTCGAGGGGCGCCGCCTCATCGAGTTCAGGGTTTCCCGCCCGGCGGACGACATCAGCCAGATCCACGGCAACATCTACCTGGGCCGGGTTCAGAACGTGCTGCCCGGTATGGAGACGGCTTTCGTCGACATCGGAACGCCCAAGAACGCGGTGCTGTACCGGGGCGATGTCCAGTACGACCCCGATGAGATCGAGTCGGGCCGGGCCGAGGGCGACCAGGCCAAACCGAGGATCGAGGACCTGCTCCGACCCAAGCAGTCGATCCTGTGCCAGGTCACCAAGAACCCCATCGGCGAGAAGGGCGCCCGCCTCACCCAGGACGTGTCGCTGGCCGGGCGGTTCGTGGTTCTGGTGCCGAACTCGTCGGGCTTCGGGATATCGAAGCGACTTTCCGACTCCGAGCGCAAGCGCCTGCGGTCGATCCTCGAACGGGTCAAGCCCGAGGGTCACGGCCTGATCATGCGCACCGCGGCCGAGAAGGTCACTGCGGCCGAGATCGAGCGGGACGTGGCTCGCCTCGTGGGCCAGTGGAAGGACATCTCCAAGCTGGCCAAGTCATCCTCCGCCCCGGCGCTGCTGTACCGGGAGCCGGAGGCACCTCTGCGGCTCATTCGCGAGGAGCTCAACTCCGACTACCGGGGAGTGATCATCGACGACCGGCCGCTCTATTCCGAGGTGTCGGGCTACGTCTCGTCCATCATCCGGCCACTGGCCGACCGGGTGGAGCACTACGACGCGGCCAACGAGAAGCTGCCGCTGTTCGAGCGCTACTACATCACCGAGCAGCTCAAGAAGGCGCTCGAGCCCAAGGTGTGGCTGCCCTCGGGCGGCTCGCTCATCATCGAGCACACCGAGGCTCTCACCGTGGTGGATGTGAACACGGGCAAGAACGTCGGCAAGTCCAGCCTGGAGGAGACGGTGCTGGCCAACAACCTGGAGGCTGCCGACGAGCTGGCCCGCCAGCTGCGGCTGCGCGACATCGGCGGGATCATCGTGGTGGACTTCGTCGACATGGAGGTGGCCGCCAACCGGGCCCAGGTCACCAAGCGCTTCCGCGACGCGCTGGCCCGGGACAAGACCCGCACCCAGGTGCTGGACATCAGCGGTCTCGGGCTGGTGGAGATGACTCGCAAGCGCAGCGGCGAAGGACTGCTCGAGTCGCTGTCTGACATCTGCGGGGACTGCTCGGGCCGCGGCTACCGGTTGCTGGCCGAGCTCACGGACTGACCGCCAGAGGCCGAGCGTAGAGAGGCCGTGGCCCGAGCGGCCCGTGAGCGAAGCGAGCAAGCGCGGGAGACCCCGGGCCGTGGTTCGGGAGTTGTGCGGAGGTACCCTCTGGTGGCTATGTATGCAGTGGTAGAGACCGGCGGGAAGCAGTATCGCGTCGAGCAGGGTTCCACCATCGAGGTGGAGCGCGTCGCCGAGCCCGGCTCGGAGATCTCGCTGCGACCGGTGATGCTGGTCGACGGTGAGGCGGTCCTGGCCACGCCGGCGGACCTCGCCGGCGCCACCGTGACCGCGATCGTCGTGGACGAGCATCGCGGCCCCAAGATCCGCGGCTTCACCTACAAGTCCAAGAGCAACCAGCGGCGCCGGTGGGGTCACCGCCAGACACTGGCCACCCTCGAGATCACCGACATCCGGAAGGGTTGATTCGACATGTCCAAGACCAAGGGCGGAGGATCCACCCGCAACGGCCGCGACTCGAACGCGCAGCGCCTCGGTGTGAAGGTGTACGACGGGGGCCATGTCCTGGCCGGGGCGATCATCGTGCGCCAGAGAGGCACGAGGATCCATCCCGGTACCAATGTGGGGCGAGGCGGTGACGACACGCTGTTCGCCATGGCCGACGGCGTGGTGCGCTTCGGCTCCCGCCATGGCCGCAAGCTGGTCGAAGTAGTCCCGGCCGAAGCCTGACGTAGGGCTGCCCGGCCGGCGGGTCCTGTCACGGGCGCGGCCTGGCGCCGCGAGCGGCGCCATTCCTTGCCCCCGTGCCAACCCCCGGCCTTGCCGGTCGCGCCCGGTGGCTCATCTCGGGGGTCATCGCCGCGATTCGTTCTTGTCGGGAGGGCCTCCGCTTAGTCTTAGGTGGTGTCCGGGTTCGTCGACGAGTGCAACCTCCACGTCACCGCCGGTGACGGCGGAGCCGGGTGCGTCGCCTTCCGCCGCGAGGCCCACGTTTCAAGGGGCGGGCCGTCGGGCGGCGACGGCGGCCGCGGCGGGGAGGTCTGGCTGGTCGCGGACCGCAACGTCGCCTCGCTGCTGGCCTTCCGTGATCACCCTCACCGACGGGCCACCAACGGCAAGCACGGCTCCGGCAACAATCGCCACGGGGCGCGGGGCGACGACCTGGACGTGAAGGTCCCGGTGGGCACCGTGGTGCTGGACCACGGCGACCATTCACAGCTTGCCGATCTGTCGGCTCACGGCGAGCGCTGGCTGGCAGCCGCCGCCGGTGAGGGCGGCAGGGGCAACGCCCGCTTCCTGTCCAACCGCAGGCGAGCTCCCGCCTTCGCCGAGCAGGGCGAGTTCGGCGAGCGTCGCTGGCTTCGCCTGGAACTGAAGCTGCTGGCCGACGTGGCCATCGTCGGCTTCCCCAACGTCGGCAAGTCGACGTTCATCAGCCGGGTGTCCGCGGCCAAGCCGAAGATCGCCGACTACCCCTTCACCACGCTGGAGCCCAACCTCGGCGTGTGCCGGCTCGACGACACCTTCGAGATGGTCCTGGCCGACATCCCGGGACTCATAGAGGGCGCGAGCGAGGGCCGCGGTCTGGGCCATCGCTTCCTGCGCCATGTGGAGAGGGCCCGGGTGCTGCTCGTGCTGATCGACCTGTGCGAGCTGGCCGACTGCCCGCCTGCCGATCAGTTGACCGTGCTGCTCCGGGAGCTCGGCCGGTACCGCCCCGAGCTGTTGGGGAGGCCCCGGCTGGTTGTGGGCAGCCGGGCGGACACCGCGCCCGGAGAGGCGTTCAGCTCGGGATCGGAGGGCGGCTCACCGCCGGTGGGGCGCCTGTCATCCGCCACCGGTGAGGGCGTGCCCGAGGTTCTCGGCGAGTTGAGCAGGATGGTGACCGAGGCCCGCACCAGCGAGCCGGTCCTCGACGCTCCGGTAGTGCATCGGCCTCTGCCGCCTGCGCAGGAGGTGACGGTCCGGCGTCACGACGCCCGTGTCTGGACGGTGGAGGGACGGGCCGCGCGCCGAGCGGTGGCTCTGAGCGACCTGACCGATCCCTCCGCGGTCGCCTACGTCCAGGATCGGCTGCGCAGCCTAGGAGTGGAGCGGGCTCTGGCCCGGGCCGGCGCCGCCTACGGCGACGAGGTCCGCATCGGCGATTTCAGCTTCACCTACCTCGACGACGCCGAGGCCGCAGTCAGCGGCACACGCTCCAGGAGCGACCGGTGACCGCCGGCGGAGAGGCGACGCTCGACGCGGGCACGGCTGCCGCCGGCCGCACGATCGTGGCCAAGATCGGAACGTCGTCCATCACCGACGCAGCCGGTGCCGTCGACCGCGTCTCCATCGAGAAGTTCTGCTCGGAGGTCACTGATCTCAGGTCGCAGGGCAACCGTGTCGTAGTGGTGACCAGCGGTGCCATCGCGGCCGGGCTGCCCGAGCTGGGAATGGGCGGCGAGCGGCGGCCGGCGAACATGGAGACGCTCCAGGCGGTGGCCACGGTCGGCCAGAGCGCACTGATGGGCATGTACCGGGAGGTGTTCGCCCGTCTGGACGTGGTGGCCGGTCAGGTGCTTCTGGTCCCCCTCGACTTCGTGATCCGCAGCCAGTACGTGCATGCCGCCGCGACCCTGCGCAGGCTCCTAGATCTGGGCGTGGTGCCCATCGTCAACGAGAACGACGCGGTGGCCGACGACGAGATCCGGTGGGGCGACAACGACCGGCTGGCCGCGCTGGTGGCCAACCTGGTTCAGGCCGACCTGCTCGTGCTGCTGACCGACACCGCAGGAGTCCTCACCGAAGATCCCCGCCGCAACTCGAACGCCTCGCTGATCGAGGAGATCGTCGAGTTCGACCACTTCCTCACCAGCCGCGCCGGCGGCGCGGGAACGCAGCGGGGCAGCGGTGGCATGGCGTCCAAGCTCACCGCGGCCCGGGTGGCATCGCTGTCGGGCGTGCCCACCGTGATCGCCGACGCCAAGCGGCCCGGCGTGCTGGCCGACGCCTCGGCCGGGGTTGCCGGGGTGGGCACTCTGGTTCGGGCCTCGGCCCAGCGGCTGCCGGCCCGCAAGCTGTGGATCGGCTTCGCGGTCGGCTCGCAGGGCGAGATCGCAGTGGACTCCGGAGCAAGGGCTGCGCTCGAGCGGGGCAAGTCCCTGCTGGCCATCGGGGTCAGGTCGGTGTCAGGCACCTTCGACGTCGGCGCGCCGGTGGAGGTACGTGAGACGGACGGCGAGGTGTTTGCCAAGGGCCTGGCCCGCCACAGCAGCGACGACCTGCAAACCGCTGCCGGCCGCCGGCGCGAGGACCTGCCACCGGGCGCCCCTCACGTGGTGATCCACGCCAACGACCTGGTGGTGCTGCCCAGCTCCTGATCGCTGCTGCCGGCCTGTCGGTCGCTCGGCGAACTCACCCCCGCCGTCCGCGCGGCCCCAGTCGAACTCCCCGCCACCGCGGACCGGCACTTCACGGCTCCCGGGCTCACAGACGATCCCCTCCAATCCCACAAGCCGGGCCAGCGGCCTGTGTTACAGTCGCCTGCGGCAGGTGGGGTGAGCCATCAGCTACAAGTGCACTGGAGGTCCGGCACAAGGAGGCTCACATGGGGACCGGCCGCAGAGTGAACATCGGAGCACCGTCGATCTGCTTTCACCGGAGGGGCGTCGCGGCCATAGCGGTGCTGGTGTTGGTTGCGGTCGGTTGTGGAGGGGACGGCGGCGAGGCCCAAGATCCAGCGGACGCTCCCTCTGAGGCGGCACCAGACGAGTTCGTCGCGCAAGAGCCCGAGGATCAGGCACCAGACGAGTTCGTCGCGCAAGAGCCTGAGGATCAGGCACCAGACGAGTTCGTCGCGCAAGAGCCCGAGGATCAGGCACCAGACGAGCAGGCGGCAGCGGACGAGGGGCTAGAGGATCCGGCCGCAGGGGATCTGGCACTGGATCAGGCGCCAGAAGCGCAGACATCAGAGAATGAGGTGCCTGTGGGTGAAGCACCGGAAGCAAACGCGCCTGTGGATGAGGCGCCAGAAATCGGTGTGCCCGCGGAAGAGACGCAGGATCAGGCCCAAGCTCTGCCCGGAGAGCTTGATGCTGGTGCCTTCAGGGCTGTCGCTGCGGGCGGGTTCCACAGTTGCGCCATCGCGGCCGATGACAGCATTGTGTGCTGGGGAG
>JAGWAO010000011.1:53311-89158 GCA_021296315.1 Acidimicrobiia bacterium
ACAGTTGCGCCATCGCGGCCGATGACAGCATTGTGTGCTGGGGAGACAACGAAGACGGGCAGGCCGAAGCGCCCGCCGGCACCTACAAGGCCGTGGCCGCCGGCGTGGGCCACACGTGCGCAATAGCAGCCAACGACAGCATCGTCTGTTGGGGAACAATCGAACTCGCGCCCGGAGGCTCCTACAAGGCTCTGGCCACCGGCGGGAGCCATAGCTGCGCCATCGCCGCCGATGACAGCATTGTCTGCTGGGGTTACGACGGGGACGGGCAGACCGAAGCGCCCGCGGGCGCCTTCAGGGCTGTCGCTGCTGGCGGGTTCCACAGTTGCGCGATAGCGGCCGACGACACGATTGTGTGCTGGGGAGACGACGACTACGGGCAACTCGAAGCGCCCGCTGGTGCCTACAAGACCGTGTCCGCCGGTTACCAGCACAACTGCGCCGTGGCAGACAACTACACAGTCGACTGCTGGGGCGGAGATACCTACGGGCAGGCTAACGCGCCCGTGGGTGCTGCCGTGGCCGTTGCCGCGGGTTCGAGCAACAGCTGCGCCATTGCTGCTGACGGCGGCATCGCCTGCTGGGGATCGACGTACGGAGGAGGGAGCGAGGCGCCTGCTGGCACATACCGGGCTGTTGCCGCCAGCGAATCCCACTACTGCGCCATCGCGGCCGATGACAGCATTGTGTGCTGGGGAAACAACGAAGCCGGGCAGTCCGACGCGCCCGCGGGCGCCTACAAGGCTGTCGCCGCCAACAGTTACTACAGTTGCGCGATAGCGGACGACGACACGATTGCGTGTTGGGGAAGAAATAACAACGGGCAGTCCGATCCACCCGCCGGCTCGTACAAGGCCGTCGCCGCAGGCGGGCGCCATAGTTGTGCCGTCGCGCTCAACGACACCATCGTCTGCTGGGGTGTTGACTGGGACGGGCAGTCCGATCCACCCGCCGGCTCGTACAAGGCCGTCGCCGCAGGCTCGAACCATAGCTGCGCCATTGCTGCTGACGGCGGCATCGTCTGCTGGGGAACCGACTACCTAGAGGTGACCGACGCGCCCGCAGGCTCGTACAAGGCTGTCACCTCCCTCGGCTACCACAATTGCGCCATCGCGGCCGACGACAGCATCGTCTGCTGGGGAAATAACGAGTCAGGGCAGTCCGAAGCGCCCGCGGGCGCCTACAAGGCTGTCGCCGCCGGCAGCGACCACAGCTGTGCCATAGCATCCGACGACACCGTCGTCTGCTGGGGAGACGACCGCACCGGTCAAGTCGGCGTCTACACAGCCCGCACGGCTGGCTGATCTAGAGCGGCGCGTCAGCGCCAGGGCTCAGAATCGGGTCTCGTCGGCAGCGCGCATCCCGGACCTCCGCCGCCGGTGACTCCGGTGTGAGACGCCCGCAGGAGGGGCCTCAGTCCTCGTCGGATGTGGACTGTGTGATCTCCTGGGGTTCCGGAGCCTCGATCCCGAGCTGCTCCCGGATCTGGGTGAGCCTGGCCTTGGCCTCCTGGTTGCGGGCTGCGGCCTCGATCTCCAGCATCCGGCCCTCGGCGCTGCCCTCCTCCACCAGCTCGGCCGCGCCCTTGGCCTTGGCGTAGCGGGCCTCGATCTTGTCCCGGACCTCGGCCAGAGTGGGCACATCCTCCCCGACGGCCTCCGACAGGGTGCTCATGGCCTCGTTCATCTGCTCCTGCATCCGGGCCTGATCGAGCTGCCCGAGCAGCTTCTGGCGCTCGCTCAGCTTCTCCTGGAGGCTCAGCGCGTTCTGGGACACTGCGGCCTTGGCCTGGTCGGCGGCCTCGGAGGTCTGGAAGAGGAGACTCTTGAGGCTCTCGATCTCCTCCTCGAGGGTGATGAGGCGGCCGGCCAACTGCTCGGCCGCATTCGTGTACGACGTCGACTTGGCCTCGTCGCCGGTCTGGGTGGCCTCCTCGGCCATCATGATCGCCTGGCGGGCGTTGCGGTTGACCCTCTCCAGTTCGGACAGGGCCCGGTTGAGCCGGATCTCGGTCTGCTTGTGGTTGGCGATCACGTTGGCGGCCTGGTCCTTGAGCCGCCGATGCTGCTCGCGGGCCTCGCCGATGGCCTGCTCCAACTGGATCTTGGGGTCGGCGCTCTCCTCGAGCCGGCCGGCCAGCCGGGCAGTCAGGTACTTCCAGCGGCGCTTGAGGAGCTTCCACATATCCACAACTGTACTTCCTCGGTGGCGGAGCGGGAGGCCAGCAACGCTCAGCCCGACTGATTGCGGCGCGGCCAGATGATCCTGCGAGCGGGCTGGAGAAGCAGGTGAGCCTCGGCGACGCCGCGGCGGTAGGCGACAACCGTGTAGACGCCGACCGCGAACGCGGCGGCAATGGGGGCGGACAGCAGCAGCGGCCAGCCGCCTATGAGGAGCTTGAGCGCTGCGGTCGCGGCGAACGCCACCGCTGCGGCCGTCATCGGAGCGCCCAGCGCCGAACGGACTGTGTCTTCCGCACGGAGCCGGCGAGCGAGCAGGACGATCTCCGTCCAGGCGCCCACCGCTGAACCGAGGGCCAGGCCCACCGCACCCAGCCGCACGGCATCGCCCAGGGCCCGCTCGGCTTCAGGCAGAGCCCACGCCAGCCCGAGAGCGCCGGTGGTGCTGAGAAGGCCGTCCGGACCCACCACGACGCGGTCGAGCGGGAACATCACGGCCATGCCGATCGCGGCGGCCACCACTACTCGCACCGTCGCGATCCGGGCCGGTCCGGACGTGTCGCCCTTGGCGTAGCAGACGTTCTGGAGCACCCTGCTCAGGCCGGAGGCCGGCAGTCCGAGCGCGTAGGCCCCCACCACGAACCACACCAGCACGGTGTCGGCCGGCCCGAATACACCGCCCTGGAACAGCAGACCCACCACCAGGTCTCCAGCTGCGAGGTAGAGCGCGGCGGCCATCAGCATCCAGAAGGCCACCTTGCGCATGGCGGAGCGGTACCGCGCCGCCAGCGCGACCGGGTCGTCCGCCTGGCGGGACATCTCCGGCAACTCGGCGGCCGCTACGCTCATGGCGAAGAGGCTCACGGGCAGCATGTAGAGGATCTGGCCCCGGTACAGGGCGGCCATGGCCCCCGTGGCCAGCAGTGACGCCAGCATCAAGTCGACGTAAGCGGAGACCTGCACTACGCCGCGGCCCAGCACTGCGGGGCCGAAGCGGCGCCGGATCTCGTGCAGGCCGGCGTGGCCGCGCATCCATCTGAGCTGCAGCCCCCGGGCTAGGCGCAAGGTGAGCGGCAGCTGAACGAGCAACTGGGCCAGGCCGCCACCGGCCACCCCCCAGGCCAGGGCCCGGGCCACGCCGTCCAGGTCGAAGGCGAGGATCCAGGCCACTATCAGCGCCCCGACCTGCACCGCGTTCCACAGCACCGGGGCGGCGTAGGCCACGAAGAAGCGCCGATGGCTGTTGAGCACGCCCAGGCACCACGCCGACAGGACGGCGAACCCCGTGCCCAGCGCGGTGATGCGCACCAGAGAGACGGCCAGGTCGAACCGGTCGGCGGTGAGCCCGGGTGCCAGCACGAAGGTGATGGGACGGGCCAGGGTGACGATCAGGGCCACCGACAGCCCCACGACGGTCATGAGCACGGCCGCCACCGCGCCGGCCACCCGGCCCGGATCGGTGCGGTCGCCGTGCTTGTGCGCGCTCTCGTCGAGCAGCCGGCTGTAGGTGGGAACGAAGCTGGCCGAGAGCACGCCCTCGCCGAGCAGGTTCTGGAGCATGTTCGGGATGCGCATTGCCACCGCGAAGGCGTCGCCGGCCGCGGTGTTGCCCAGCAGCCGGGAAGCGACCGTCTCGCGTCCCAGACCGGCGAGGCGGCTGGCCGCGATTCCCAGCGCGACCATCACAGAGCCCGACGGTCGGCGAGGCCGCCTCGGTTCAGTCACTGCGAAGGGAGTCCATGAAGCGTTCGGTCCCGCTCTTGTTCGCTGCGCTCACGGGCCGCTCGGGCCACGGCCTCGCTCGGCGCTCGCTGAAGATCCCCATGAAGGTGCCCATCCGCTCGGCCTCTGGGGGCGAGGCTAGTCGCCCTGCCCCTATAGCCTGAGACGATGAGCAGCGCCGCAACCTCCGTGATGACGTCGGCCGCGCCCGTCGCCCCATCCGGCCCGCCCGCCGAGAAGTCAGGGTCCGGGCTCTCCCCGACGCCGGTGGCCGACCTGGCTGCCCGGGCCAAGGCTGCTTCGAGGGCGATGGCGGCCGCCTCCACCGCGGCCAAGAATCGCGCCCTCCAGGCTGCGGCCGACCTGCTGGTGGACCGAGCCGACGAGATCTGCACCGCCAACGCCTCCGACGTGGAGCGGGCCACCGCCGCCGGCACCCCGGCTCCGCTCGTCGACCGCCTCCGGCTGTCGCCGGCCCGGATCGACGCCATGGCGGACGGCCTCCGGCAGATCGCGGCCCGGCCCGATCCCGTCGGCGAGGTGGCCGACGGCTGGGTGAGGCCCAACGGGCTGCGCATCTCCAGGGTTCGGGTGCCCCTCGGCGTGGTGGCCATCATCTACGAGAGCCGGCCCAACGTCACCTCGGACGCGGCCGGCCTCTGTCTCAAGTCGGGCAACTCCGCCTTCCTGCGGGGTTCGTCATCGGCCATCGAGTCCAACCTGGCCATCGCGGCCGCCATCCGCGAGGCCGTCTCGTCGGCCGGACTGCCTGCCGACGCCCTCGTCCTGGTGGACGACACCTCGCGGGCTGCGGCGGTGGAGTTCATGCAGCAGAACGACTACATCGACTGCCTGATCCCCCGGGGCGGGCCGTCGCTCATCGAGTCCGTGCTGGAGCACGCCACCGTGCCTGTCGTGATCGACGGGGCGGGCAACTGCCACGCCTATGTGGACGCTTCCGCCGATCTCGACACCGCCCTCAACATCGTCGTGAACGGCAAGACTCAGCGACCGGGGGTGTGCAACGCGCTGGAGTCGCTGGTGGTCCACTCCGCCGTCGCGGCAGAGTTCCTGCCCCGGGCCGCGGCCGCACTGAACGGTGTGGAGCTGCTCGGCGACGAGCGGGCCCGCCAATCCGTGCCGTCGATGGGGGAGGCGACCGACGCCGACCACGCAACCGAGTTCTTGGACCTGAGGATGTCGGTGAAGGTGGTGGACACACTCGACGAGGCCATCGCCCATGTGAACGACCACGGATCGGGCCACTCCGAGACCATCATCACCGCCGACGTTGCCGCCGCCGACCGCTTCACCGAGCAAGTGGACGCCGCCGCCGTCCTCGTCAACGCATCCACCCGTTTCGTGGACGGCGAGGAGTTCGGATTCGGGGCCGAGATCGGCATCAGCACCCAGAAGCTCCACGCTCGCGGCCCCATGGGGCTCGACCAGCTCACCACGCTCAAGTTCGTCGTGCGCGGCGAAGGCCACATCCGCTGACCGGCAGCCGGGCCCATCGCCATGTCGCATCGCTTCACTGACGTCGACGCGGTCCGAGAGGACCTCTCCAAGGTCGACTACCTCTGCGACCCGGGCCTCGCCGGGGTCGTCTATCTGGCCGACCGCCTCGACAAGCCCGTGCTGGTCGAGGGTCCGGCCGGCACGGGAAAGACCCAACTGGCCAAGAGCGTCGCCGAGATGACCGGCAGCCGGCTGATCCGCCTGCAGTGCTACGAGGGCCTCGATGAGGCCAAGGCGCTGTACGAGTGGAACTACAAGAAGCAGCTGCTGCGCATCCAGACCGAGCGGGACGCCGACGTGGCCTGGGACGACATCTCCGACGACATCTTCTCCGACGAGTTCCTGCTGGCCCGCCCCCTGCTGGAGGCCATCAGGGCCGCCGATCCGATCGTGCTGCTGATCGACGAGGTCGACCGGGTGGAGGTCGAGACCGAGGCCCTGCTGCTGGAGATCCTCAGCGAGTACCAGGTCTCGATTCCGGAACTGGGGACCATGGAGGCGCTCCAGGTGCCGCTGGTGTTCCTCACCTCCAACAACACCCGCGAGCTGAGCGAGGCCCTCAAGCGGCGCTGCCTGTACCTGCACATCGACTACCCGTCCATGGAACGGGAGAAGGAGATCGTGCTGGCCAAGGTTCCCGACATCGCGGAGAGCCTGGCCGACCAGGTGGCCCGGGTGGTCCGCTCCATCCGGCGCCTGGAGCTCAAGAAGCCGCCGTCGGTCTCGGAGACCCTCGACTGGGCCCGCACGCTGGTCCTGCTGGGCGTGCAGCACGTCGATGCCGGCGTGGCCGCCGAGACGGTCAACATCCTGCTGAAGTACCAGAGCGACATCGCCAAGGCGAACAAGGAGTTGGCGACCGTCGATGGCCTCGACGCCTGAAGGTGAATCAGCGGGTCGTGGGGGGACTCGGCAATGACGGTCTCCGAGACTGACATACCCGCGCTTCCGGTCGAGGCGGGAGATCCCCTCCTTGACCTGCTCAACGGCTTCATCGCGGAGTTGCGGGCTGTTGGCATCCCCGCCAGCCTCACCGAGAACCTCGATGCCATGGAGGCGGTAAAGCACGTCCCGCTCACCGACCGCGACACCTTCAAGTACGCCCTGGCCGCCACGCTGGTGAAGAACCAGGCCCACTGGAAGGCCTTCGAGACCGTCTTCGAGGTGTACTTCTCCCTGAGGGGCGCGCAGTACGAGATCGCCGCTACCGATCTCGAGGACGCCGACGCCGCGGACGGCGAGATCGCGGCCGAGGGCGACCGGGGATCTGCGGGCGACATGCTCAGCCCCGAAGAGCTGGCCGAGATGCTCTACCGGGCGCTGATGCGGGGCGACGCAGAGATGCTCCGGGCCGCGGCCCGCGAGGCGGTCCGCCGCTACGCGGGAATGGAGCCCGGTCGTCCCGTCGGGGGCACGTACTACCTGTACCGCACCTTGCGCAACCTCGACCTCGAGGGCGTGCTGGAGCGTCTCATGGAAGCGGAACAGCACACCGAGGGCGACGTCGACGACTTCGACCTTCGCCTGAGGCGGGACGAGTTCGAGTTGCGCATCGCCGAGCTGAAGCGCCAGATCGAGGCTGAGATCCGGCGCAGGCTGGTGGCCGACCGGGGCGTCGAGGCCATGGCCAAGACCCTGCGCAAGCCGCTGCCGTCGGACATCGACTTCATGCACGCGTCACGCGAGGAGATGGCCAGCCTGCGCAAGGCCATCTACCCGCTGACCCGCAAGCTGGCCGCCAGGCTGGTCCGCAAGCGCCGCCATGGCCGGGCCGGGCCGCTCGACTTCCGGTCCACGGTTCGCCACTCACTGTCCTACGGGGGCGTGCCCGTGGAGCCGAAGTTCCGCCACCCCCGGCCCCACAAGCCCGACATCATGGTGGTGGCCGACGTGTCGGGGTCGGTGGCCGCCTTCGCCCGGTTCACGCTGCACCTCGTGTACGCCATCTCCAGCCAGTTCTCCAAGGTCCGGTCGTTCGTGTTCATCGACGGGCTGGACGAGGTGACCAGCTTCTTCGAGGGCACCGACGACATCGCCGAGGCCGTGCACCGGGTCAACACCGAGGCCGACGTGGTGTGGGTGGACGGCCACTCCGACTACGGCCACGCCCTCGGCGTGTTCTGGGACAACTACGCCGACGATGTCGGTCCCCGCACCACCGTCCTGATCCTCGGCGACGCCCGCAACAACTACCACGCCCCGGAGAGCTGGATAGTCAAGGCCGTGCGGCAGAAGGCCCGTCACGTGTTCTGGCTCAACCCCGAGCCCCGCAGCTACTGGGACACCGGCGACTCGATCGTGGGGGAGTACGCCCCCCACTGCGACGGCGTGTTCGAGGTGCGCAACCTGCGCCAGCTCGAAGCCTTCGTGGACCGCCTGGCCTGATCCTCAGCTGCGGTCGGAGAGCATCTCGGCCACCCGGAAGGCGAGGTCCACCGACTGGCGGCCGTTCAGGCGAGGATCGCACAGGGTCTCGAAGGCTCGCTCCAGGTCGGCGTCGATGATCTTGTCGGCGCCGCCGATGCACTCCGTGACAGCGTCGCCCGTCAACTCCACATGCACGCCTCCGGGCCAGGTCCCGCAAGCGGCGTGGGCCGCGAAGAAGCCGCCGATCTCGGCCAGCACGTCGTCGAAGTCGCGGGTCTTGCGTCCCGACGTCGAGGTGTAGGTGTTGCCGTGCATCGGGTCGCAGGCCCAGGCCACCGGGTGGCCCGAGTCCCGCACCGCCCGCAGCAGCGGGGGCAGCAGCGTCTCCACCTTCTTGGCACCCATCCTGGTGATGAGCGTGAGCCGGCCGGGTATTCGCTGCGGGTTGAGCAGCTCGCACAGTGCGACCACCTCGTCGGCGGTGGCGGTGGGACCGATCTTGCAGCCCAGCGGGTTGCACACCCCTCGCAGGAACTCCACGTGGGCGCCGTCGAGCTGGCGGGTGCGCTCGCCGATCCACAGCATGTGGGCCGAGCAGTCGTACCCCTCGCGGGTGAGCGCCTCCTCGTAGTCCAGCGCCAGGGCCTCGTGGCTGGTGTAGAACTCCACCTCGTGCAGTTGCGGGGTGTTGGCGGTGGTCACCCCGCACGCGGTCATGAACTGCAGGGCCCGGTCTATCTCATCGGCCATCTGCGAGTAGCGGCGGCCTGCGGGCGAAGTGGCCACGAACTCCCGGTTCCAGCTGGCCACCCTCGACAGGTCGGCGTAGCCGCCCCGGGTGAACGCCCTCAGCAGGTTGAGGGTTGACGCGGCCCGGTGGTAGGCGGTCAGCAGGCGGCGGGGGTCGGGCAGCCGCTCAGCCTCGCTGAAGCCGATGTCGTTGACCATGTGGCCGAGGAACGAGGTCAGCTCCACCTCGCCCTTGGTCTCGGTGGGGCTGGACCGGGGCTTGGCGAACTGCCCCGCGATCCGGCCGACCTTCACCAGGGGCACGCCCCCCGAGTAGGTCAGAACGATGGCCATCTGCAGGATCACCCGCAGCTTGTCTCGGATCGAGTCGGCCGAGGAGTCGAAGGACTCCGCGCAGTCGCCCGCCTGCAGCAGGAACGCCTCGCCGTTGGCCACCCGCCCGAGGTGGCTCATCAGCGAGCGGGCCTCCCCGGCGAACACCAGCGGGGGCAGGTCGCGCAGGGCCTTGGTGGCCTGCTCGAGTTCGGCCTCGTCGGGCCAGGCTGGCTGCTGGAGAGCCGGCTTGGCCCTCCAGGACGAGGGCGACCAACCGCTTCCGCCGGCGAACAGGGTCAGGTCTCCGGCGGACATGGGCGTTATGCCGCGTCGACCGTCTCGGCCAGACTCAGCTCCTCGGCATGCTCGCGCACGGCATTGATGGCGCGCTTCACCAGGCGCCGGGCCGCCTCGGCGGTGACGCCCAGCTCCTCACCGACCTCGCGGTAGGAGCGCTTGATGCCGTCGGAGAGCCCGAAGCGCTGCTCGACGGCGTACTTGGCCCGGGGCTCGAGGATGTCGAGCAGGCCGGTCACCATCTCCTCCTCGGCCTTGGCCATGACCTCGAGCTCAGGCCCGGGGTTGGCGTCGGGGAGCAGGTCGATCAGCTCGTTGCTGTCGTCGTCACCGATGGTGCGATCGAGGGAGGTAGGGGTGGTCAGCCGGTGCAGCCGGGCATGGTCGTCGTCCAGCTCGTCGCCGTCGCCGGACACCTGCCGCAGCGCGGCGCGCAGCGACGCGGACCGGTCGCCGGGCAGTCGCACCAGGCTCGCCTTCTGGTCGAGGGCCCGCCCGATCGACTGGCGGATCCAGAAGGTCGCGTAGGTCGAGAACTTGAAGCCCTTGCGCCAGTCGAACTTGTCGACCGCGTGCTCGAGGCCGAGGTTGCCCTCCTGTATGAGGTCGAGCAGCTCCATGCCGGGGGGAAGGGGATAGCGGCGGGCGACGCTCACCACCAGGCGCAGGTTGGCCCGGATGAAGCGGTCCTTGGCCGCGGCGGCCTCGCGGATCGCCTTGTCGATCTCGCGGCCCTTCTCGCCCTCTTCCTTGCGGAGGCGGGCCTCGACGCCGCGCTCAATGGCCTGCGACAGCTCGCGCTCCTCTTGGGCGTTGAGCAGTGCCACCGCACCGATTTCGTTGAGGTACTGTCCTACTGAGTCGCTCATGATTCACCTGACCGGACCCGCTCGCGTCGGCAGGGGCGGCCTCTTCGCTTTCTTTGTGGGGAGGATTTGGTGCCGGGCGCACACCCTCCAAGTGCGCTACTCCAGCCCAGACGAACCAATATAGAATAGGCGTTTGTTCCCGGCAAGTCAAGATGTGCACCCGCGCGGGCTGTGACATTAGTCACGCGCCCCCGACGCAACCTGTGGCCTCATTCTAGACTCCTGTGGTGCTGAAACCGGACACCGCCCGCATTGGCGTGTTGGGAGGGACGTTCGATCCGCCGCACTTCGGGCACCTCGCGGCGGGGTTGGAGGTTCGCCACCGTCTGAGGCTCTCGGTGGTGCTGTTCGTGGTGGCCAACGATCCGTGGCAGAAGTCCGCTCTACATCCGGTGACGCCCGCGCCGGTGCGACTGGAGATGGTCCGGGCCGCCGTCCGCGACCTCGACGGGCTCGAGGCGAGCGCTTTGGAGATCGATCGTGGCGGTGAGAGTTACATGGCCGACACCCTCCAGGAACTGCGCGATCTGCATCCCGGCGCCGAACTGCTGATGGTGGTGGGCTCTGACGTGGCGCAGGGACTCGACACCTGGAAGCGTCCCGCGGAACTGCGGGAGTTGGCCACCACGGTCGTGGTCGACAGGGCAGGGCGGTCCGGCGGGCGTCCCGGAGCAGGGTGGCCGGCCGTGGCGGTCGAGATCCCCGCTATGGACATCTCGTCCTGCGACATCCGATCACGATTCGCGGACGGCCGACCGGTGGAGGCCCTCGTGCCCGGCGCGGTGGCCGAGGTTGTCAGGTCCAGGGGCCTGTACGGGTGCGGTCGCTGAGACTCCTATGGCGCGACCGCCTGCCCGCGCCCCGCGCCCACTTCTTCTGGCGGCTCCTCTTTCCGGGGGTGGTCGTGGCCGCGGGCGTGGCAGTGCTGCTCCTTGCTCTCGAAGGCGGCCGGGCCGTCCTCACCAAGACGGTGGACCCCGTCGAGGAAGAAATCTTCCTGGAGCCCGAAGAACCCGGATATCTGGAACTCGTGGGGGCCACCCCGACACTGCTCTCGCTTCACACTCACAACGGCAGCCTCACCGGAGTCGCCTTCATTGCCCGGACGGGCATCAGTGCGGGCGGCGGCGTGGTGCTGCTGCCGGCCGACCTTCTGGTCGTGCCCGAGGGAGGATCGCCGTTGGAGGGCGAGTTGCTGTCCGAGACCTACGCTCGGGGAGGAGTGGGGGCCGTCGGGCAGGTTGCTGAAGGCATGTTCGGCCTTGGGTTCGACCAGGTGGTCGAGGTCCCCACCGAATGGCTCGCCCACAGCATGGGCCCCGCGGTGCCGCTGCCGTATCTCCTCGCGGATGATCTCATCGAGGCAGATCCCGACGGGGCCCAGCGGGTGGTCTACGAATCCGGACGCTACGACCTGACCGCAGCCGACGCGGCCGCGGTGTATGCCCACCGCAACCCCGACGAGGCCGACGGCAACCGGGTACAGCGCCAGCGGGCGATGTGGGAGTCGTGGCTGGGGGTGATCGGGCGGGCGCAGGACCTGGATGCTGCCATCCCCCCGGCCGACTCCCCCCTGGCACCATTCCTGCAGGCCCTCGGAGCGGGCACCACGGTTGTCGAGGTCGTACCGTTCGAATCCTTCACTCCGGATCCTGGTGCCGCCCCGGTCCCGTTGTTGGGTCCGGACAGCCGGTCATGGCTGAGGGCCGAGGCTCTGGAGCTGGTGCCCTGGCCCCAGCAGCCGGAGTCGTTCCTGCGTCCCAGAGTCCAGTTGCTCGACGGCACCGGTGATCCATCGATCCGGGATGCGCTGGCCGCCAATGTTGTCGCGGCCGGGGGGGTGGTCACCGTGATCGGCAACGCTGACGCCTTCGGTGTGGAGGCCACCCATTTCGCCTACCATCGCGAGGATCTCGTGAACGATCCCATCACCAACTCCATCGCCATCGAGCTCGGCGTCGACATGACCCTCATCGAGTTGGGCGAGGGCGCGACTGACGTGGTCGACATAACCGTGACGGTCGGACTCGACCAGGCCGCGCGGTGAGGCCAGGGGCCAGCCCGGCCGACCTCGGCGATTCGGCCCGCATCGCCAGCCCGGCCGACCTCGGCGCCTCGGCCGGTTCGTTCCCGGCAGTCGACGGTGCCTACGCGCGGCGCTGGGCCGTGGCCGCGGCCGCAGCCGCCGACGAGCGCAAGGGCATGGACACCGTCGTGATCGATGTGGGCGACGTGCTGGTGGTCACCGACCTGTTCGTGATTACTCACGGCAACAATGCCCGCCAGGTGCGCTCCATCACCGAGGGCGTCGAGGAGCTGGTGAAGGAGGCGGGCGGTCCCGCACCGTTGCGCATCGAGGGCGCCGACGAGCGGCAGTGGGTGCTCCTCGACTACGGGCCGTTCGTCGTGCACGTGTTCGATACCGAACGGCGCTCGCTGTACCAGCTCGAACGGCTGTGGGGCGATTGTCCCCTGCTCGACTGGCGGACTGCTGTGGTGCCGCAGGCCGCGCCGGTGGCGATGCCGGAGGATCCGGGCCGGTAGCGGCTGCTAGCGGCTGCGCAGCCTCACCGGGGTGGAGACCTCGGCGAAGAAGTCGTTCCCCTTGTCGTCGATCACGATGAAGGCGGGGAAGTCCTCGACCTCGATGCGCCACACGGCCTCCATGCCGAGCTCGGGGTAGTCGAGCACCTCCACCCGGCGGATCGAGTCCCGGGCCAGGCGGGCAGCCGGCCCTCCGATGGAGCCGAGGTAGAAGCCTCCGTGGCGGGCGCAGGCCTCGGTCACCTCCGACGAGCGGTTTCCCTTGGCCAGCATCACCATCGACCCGCCCGCCGCCTGGAACTGGTCGACGTAGGAGTCCATGCGGCCCGCGGTGGTGGGGCCGAAGGATCCGGAGGCGTATCCTTGCGGGGTCTTGGCCGGGCCGGCGTAGTACACCGGGTGGTCGCGCAGGTACTGCGGCATCGGCTCGCCCGCATCGAGGCGCTGCTTGATCCTGGCGTGGGCGATGTCGCGGCCCACCACCAGGGTGCCGGTCAGCGCCAGCCGGGTCTTGACGGGGTAGCGGGTCAGCCGGGTCAGGATCTCGCCCATGGGCTGGTCGAGGTCCACCGCCACGACCTCGCTGGAGAGTTCGTCGGTGCTGGTCTCGGGAAGGAAGCGGGCCGGGTCGGTCTCCAGGCGCTCGAGGAACAGGCCCTCGGAGGTGATCTTGGCCCGGGCCTGGCGGTCGGCCGAGCAGCTCACCGCGATCCCGACCGGGTTGGACGCCCCGTCCCGCACGTCGTGGCAGAAGTACTTGCCGCCGAACTGGGCGCCGATGCCGAAGGCCTGGGTCAGCTCCAGGATCCGCTTCTCCCATTCGAGGTCCCGGAACCCGTGGCCACAGGGGTCGCCGGAAGTGGGCAGGGAGTCGAGGTACTTGGCCGAGGCGAGCTTGGCCACCTTCAGGTTGTATTCCGCCGAGGTGCCGCCCACCACCAGGGCCAGGTGGTAGGGCGGGCAGGCCGCGGTGCCGAGCAGGCGCAGGGTCTCGTCGCAGAAGTCGATCAGCGACTGCTCGTTGAGCAGGGCCTTGGTCTCCTGGTAAAGGAAGGACTTGTTGGCCGAGCCGCCCCCCTTGGCCATGTAGAACAGCTCGTAGACGTCGCCCGGCTTGGAGTGGATCTCGATCTGGGCGGGCAGGTTGTTCTGAGTGTTGACCTCCGTGAACATGTCGAGCGGGGCGAGCTGCGAGTAGCGCAGGTTGGATGTGAGGTAGGTGTCGTGCACGCCCCGGGAGATGGCTTCGGCGTCGTCGCCGAACGTGAGCACCTGCTCGCCCTTGCGGCCCATGATCACCGCAGTGCCGGTGTCCTGGCACATGGGCAGGATCCCGCCGGCGGCGATGTTGGCGTTCTGGAGCAGCTCGGTCGCCACGAAGCGGTCGTTGTCGGAGGCCTCGGGGTCGTCGAGGATGTTGCGGAGCTGCTGGAGGTGGTCGGACCGCAGGTAGTGGTTGATGTCGTGCATGGCCAACGACGTGAGCAGGGTCAGCGCGTCCGGCTCGACCTTCAGGAAAGTCCGGTCGGCGGTCTCGATGGTGGACACGCCCTCGGTCGACACCAGCCGGTAGTCGGTGGTGTCGGTGCCGAGGGGCAGCATGTCCGAATAGGCGAAGTCCTTCAGGTCGGAGGCGTCGGCCATGTCACCCCATCTCCTGCGGTCTCCGCGGTCAGGGCCCAACCGGCGTGCCGGCGAAGGCGGCCGGATCCTGCCCGTCGCCGATCACCGGGCGCTGCCAGTGCGTGTAGTCGGAGACGGTGTCGGCCACGTCTCTCCACTCCACGGGATGCCAGCCCTGGGCGGCCGCGGCGACCGATCCGTTCTGGAGGACGAAGGCGAACGCGGGCAGGGTGTCGAGCCCGAGCGCGGCGGGCACCCGCCGGTCGGGGTCGGCGAAGGTGAGGATCTCCTGGGCGTAGGGGCCGAGGAAGCGGCGGGCGTCGTCGGGGCCGCAGCCGACCACCCAGCAGGTCCGGCATCCGGCCTCGGCGTAGGTGACCAGGATGCGCCGGGCGGTGTGCAGGATCCAGGCGCTCTCGTTGGTGTAGGGATCGAGGAGCACCGGCAGAAGCGGGAAGGTCGTGAGCCAGGAGGACAGCGGCCTGGCCTTGCCCCCGAGCGGATCCAGTTCAAGATCGAGCGAGACGGTGGCCACGGCCCCAACGCTAGCGCTCCGGCTGTCCCGGCCGGCGGGTCCGGTCACCCACCGGCTTGGCTGTCTTGTGTCCTTCCGGCCTGGCGGCTCGCCTGCGAACCTCGTGCCCCGGCTGGGGTCCCGGGGTTGTGCGTAGCATCTCTGGTGTGCATCCGATCGAGCGCCTGCGGTATGTGGCTCGGGCTGGGGTTGTGCCGGTGGAGCCGCTGGTCCGGGAGTCGGCCTCGGCGCTGTCGTCGTTCGCCGACGATCCCAAGGGTCTGCTCACGTCGTGCCGGCGGCTGCTGGCCCGCCGCGGCGATTGCGCACCACTGGTATGGCTGGCGGCTCGGATGCTCACCGCCATGGATCCCCGTTCCGAAGCGGTCAGGGTGGTGGAGGCGCTCGGTCGCGACACCACCGGACGTTCGTTGCAGCGCGGCCTGGAGTCGCTGCCCGCCTCCTCGAGCGTGTTGGCGGTGGGGGAGTTGGGGGTCTACGCCGCCGCATTGGACGACCGCCAGGATCTGCGGTGGATCGAGCCGGACGATCTCGAGGCCGCGAGTACAGCCGACCTGGTGCTCATGACCAGCGACTGCGTGGGACCGTCACAGGCCCTGGTGGTGGCCGAGACCGTGTCCGTGGCTGAGATGGCCCGCGGCTGGGGAACTCCGGTGTGGCTGATTGCCGGCCCGGGACGGATACTGCCCGAGCGCATGTGGGACCTGCTTGGCGTTCGCCGCCGTCCTGATGATCCGGCCATGCGGGGCTTGGCCGTACTGGACCTCGACCGGTTCGTGACCCAGGTGGTCACCCCTTCCGGCCTGCGAACTCCCGCCGAGGCCGCTCGCCAGTCCGACTGCCCGATCGTTCCCGAACTCTTCACACGATGACCGGGCCGCGACCCAGCGCCGGCTCATGAGAGCGCTGCGGCGATGACGGGCTTGGACCGGTTCGAGGCACGGCCCGGGGCCATGGATGGGTACTGGCCCTCGGCGTGGCCGGCCGAGTGCGGCGGCAACCGGCGCCAGAAGGCGGCGAGCGGGCGCCTCGACGCGGCGACGGGCGTCGCGTCGGTTGCGGCTCGGCGCAACGGTCGCTGGAACGTGATGTTCGTCGAGCGCGAGCCCGACCAGTGGTACCTGGGCGGCACCATGCCCGCCTTCAGCGGACCCGAGCCCTACGGCTGGGTGGAGCGCCTGGACCTGAGCGCGGGCGGCGCCGGCCCCGATGCCTTGGAGCCGGTGGCCCGCTCGCCCCGGCTGCCGTGCGGCAGCCACGTATGGTGCGGTTCGATCCTGGCCCACGCCAACGGAGCCGTCTACAGCGTCAACGGCTCGTACCTGCACAAGCTCGACGCCGGCGACCTGTCGGTGCTGGCCGAGCGGCGGCTGCCCGCCGACCGCTCCCACAACGGAATGCTCGCCCTGCGAGACGGCACCATCGTCACCAAGGACCTGCGCCTCGAGGGCCAGGGCGGCACCACGCTGACCCGCCTGGAGCCGGGCTCGCTGGAGCTGGTGGGCGAACCGCTGGTGCTGCCCGAGGGCTCGATGGGCCGGATCGCGGCCGACGTTGTCGACGTCGACGGCGCGGCCGTCGAGCTGGTCTACGTCCCCGGAACCGAGCATCTGTGGCGCCTGTTCGTGGGCGTGCCGGGCCGGAACGGCGGCGGCGGGTGCGGCCTGGAGATCGATGCGAGCTGGAGGCCCCGCTACCGCACGGCCCGCGGCGACCAGGGCCTTTCCTGGGACTCGTGCCTCTCGGACGGGGACTGCTGGGTCATGGATTGCGGCGATGTCGAGTCGGTCCGGGCCATCCACACCACCGAGCCCAACGGCCGCTTCGACGAGCCGCCGGGCAGCGCGCTGTCGTGGCGCCGCCCCGCGCCGTGGTCCGGGGCGCAGCGGTTGCTGAGGTTCAGCCTGGCCGACAGCGAGGACTGCGCCGAGATTGAGCCGTTCGGCACTCCCGGCGGTGGGATCATCGCACCGCCGGTCCATGTACCCGAGGTCAGGTCGGGTGCGGGAATGGCGATCGCCTGGGACTCGGTCAACGGCGGCCTCGCGGGGGTGGAGGTGCCGGCGGGCGCGCCGTCCCGCGACATGCGGGTTGCATGGCATCTGGACGTGCGCCCCTCGATGCAGCCGGTGGTGTATCCAGAGTCGGGCGAGCTGGTCATCAACGACTTCACCACCGGCGCCGACGGAGGACCGCCCTCCGACGACCTCGTGGTGGTGGACGTCTCAACCGGCAGCCTCGTCGATCGCGTCCCCACCGGCTCCCGGGTGGCCAACGGGATGTTCCTCAGCGCGGCGAGCGGCCGCAGGGTCCTATACGCCAGCACCACCGCGGTAGCCGTGGCCGCCTGGGTGTGACTCCTCGCCCAACGGAGCGAAATTTATGTCGATAACCGCCCTAGGAGGGCAATAACTGCATCAATTTCGGCGGGGTGGTGGTCTAGGAGGGGCCTACCAGGGCTTGGACCAGCTCGTCGAAGGCGGAATCGGCGATAGCCGTCATCTCGTCGTCGGTCTGGTCCTGGATGGGGTGGCGGGTCAGTACTGCTGCCGCGTCGAAGCCCAGGGAATCCGACTGGGCGGTCACCGCCGAGGCGAACTGCACCGTTGACACGAATACGCCCGGGACGCCGCGGCGCTCGATGTCGCTGATGTCGTGCACACTGCACGACACGCAGGAGCCTCAATCGGCGAGGGCCTCGATCACCGCGTCGCACTCGGTGGCGATCTCATGTCGCAGGTCCACGGGGGCGGGCTTGGTGAAGGTCGGCTTGGTGTAGCGGTTGACGGTCGCGCCGAGTCCGCTGAGGCGTTCGGAGACGCGGTCGAGGAATACGTTGCCGCGGGGCTTGGAGATGTCGAGCAGGCCGACGGTCAGGCCGGCCAGCGACTCGGGCCGGGTCGCCCGTTCCCGTGTCGCCGGGGTCTGCTCAGAGGTGGGGTCGAGGACGGTAATCATCGGATGGCCTCCTTGAGGGGGTGAGGGTAGTCGCGGGCCGGTCTCAGGGCGTGATCTCGCGGGTGACCGGGTCGCTGCCTCTCGGTCCGTTGGCCCAGCCGCCGACGATGGCCGAGAACAGCCCGGCCGCGCCGCCGGCATGCGCGACCAGCAGCCCGCCGGGGCGGAACTTCGGGACCTTCTGGCCCGCTGCCGCGGGGGGCAGGCCCGCGGCGACGCCCCTGAAGCCGGCCAGCAGCTCGTCAGCGTCGCAAAGCAGCTCGGCCGACAGCTCCTCCATGAAGCGGTCCCGGCTCCAGCCCGCGTCGGCGTAGCGGGCCATGTGCTCGGGCGACAGCACCAGCATGGCGTCCATACCGAGCATCATCCTGGGCGACACCGTCGCCTGCAGGGCCTGGGCCAGGTGCCTGGTCAGCGAATCGGGAGTGCGGGACCGCTCATCGGCGAAGATCCTCGGCGACTCTCCCGCGAACACGGTCACCGTGGATTGGTTCGCTCGCCATCCCCGGCTCTCGGCCAGCGATGTCCACGGCGAGCCCGCCTCATCCTCGGCGAAACAGAAGCCAACCTTCGCCGGCGAGCCGAACGTGGCCCGGTCGACGCCACCGGGGTGACCGCCGCCCACATTGCGCACCACCAGTTGCAGGGCCCGGCCGATGGTCGAGTTGGCCCGGTTGCCCTGGCCCAGCGCATTGAGCCCGTGGTTCATGCCGATGCGCTTCGCCACCGGTCCGTTCACCACCAGCACCGGTCCTACGCTCATGGTGGTGGCCAGCACGCCGTGCATGTTGAAGTCGTCGGTGCAGGCGGCTTTGAGCGCCGCGATCACCACCGGCAGGTGCTCGGGCGCGCAGCCGGCCATCACCGCGTTGACGGCCACCTTCTCGACGGTGCACTCGATCAGGCTGGGCGGCACCACCGCCACGATCTCGGTCCGGTCGCGGGTCGTGCCCTCCAGCATCCGGAGCACTCTCGCCTCGGTGGGCGGCACCACGGGCAGGCCGTCGGACCAGCCCCGGTGGAACATCGCCTCCCACTCGTCCTCGAGGGAGGCCAACTCCACCCGACGGCTGTGAAGGCGCGAGCCCGAGAAGCGAACAGCAAGCTCGTCCGCGTATGCGGGATCGACGCTGAGGGATCCGCAGCCCGGTCGCCAGTCGGGCAGCCCCTCGCCCAATCCGTCCACGCCGGTGCACTGTTCCCACTCGTGGCGTGACCAGCCCACCGTTCGCTGGTCCTCGACGCCGTTAACCACCCGCACCAGTGTGGGAACCGCCTCGATGTCGTGGTGCCAGGACAGGGCTAGGTCGTCGTCGTGGCGAACCCACTCGGCAGCGATGGGAAACTCCGGGTCGTCTTGGGTGATGACCGTCAGTCCGGCCCGCTCGTGCAGGTCGTGGAGCACGGGCGCAACCAGCTCGCAAGTGGGGCAGTCGCGCTTGACCACCGCCACCAGCCCGTTGGGCAGTGGCGGCGCCGATGACAGGTCAGGGCTCATCATCAGATTGTGCCAGTGCCGGAGGCCGAGCGAAAGGCGCGAGCCACGAGTGTCTGCGACGAGACGTTGGGCGAGGCCGTGGCCGAGCCGCCCATGAGCGCAGCGACAAGAGCAGGAGACACTCGACGTGACCGGCTCTTCGCGAATTCGGACTCGCTGTTAGCCTCCGGATGCGATGACCAGCGGCGACGGCGGAGGCTCTGTGGACGGGCGGGAGTTCCGCCGGGTGCTGGGCCACTACCCGACGGGCGTGACCGTAGTGACCGCGACCTGCCCCGGCGGTCCCGAGGGACTGACCATTGGGTCCTTCACCAGCGTCTCGCTGGACCCGGCGCTGGTGTCGTTCTGTTCGGGTCACGATTCCGACTCGTGGGCCCGGATGCGCGATGTCGGCAGCTTCTGCGTGAACGTGCTTGCAGACGATCAGGCCGATCTGTCCACCACCTTCGCCAGTAAGACTGGAGACAAGTTCCGAGACGTGAGCACCAGGATCGAGGCCACCGGCGCCCCGGTCTTTGAGGGATGCCTGGCCTGGATCGACTGCCGCGTCGAGACGATCCATGTGGCCGGCGACCATGACATTGTGGTGGGTCGGGTGGTAGCCCTCGGCACCGCCGACAGCGCCGCAGACCCTGGTGCAGCAATGAACGGGCCGCTGGTGTTCTTCAAGGGCAGCTACAGCCGGATAGTGGGGCTGTGAGGCCCGCCAGCCCGCCAAAGAACTGGCAGCGTCTTGCACGCTATGCGCGCATTGTGCTGCCAAATCCGGGGAGTTGAGTGGTGGCGATCTACGCGCTCGGCGACCTCGAGCCGCAAATCGATCCGACCGCCTATGTGCACCCGCTGGCGGTGGTGATCGGCAATGTCGAGCTCGGGCCTGAGGCCTCGGTTTGGCCGTACGCGGTGCTGCGGGGCGACGACGGGGTGATCCGCATCGGCGCCCGCAGCAACGTCCAGGACGGGGCAGTGATCCACTGCACGCCCAACCATCCCACCATCGTCGGGGCCGGTGTCACCATCGGCCATCAGGCCCATCTGGAGGGATGCACCGTGCTCGACGGCTCGTTGGTCGGCGTCGGAGCGGTGGTGATGCACGACGCCCGCGTCGGACCCAACGCCCTGGTCGGCGCCAACGCCACCGTGACCGGCGGGACGGTGGTGCCGGCCCAGGCCATGGCGCTGGGGACGCCGGCCCGTATCCGCGAGGATGCGGTCGAGCCCGACCACAACCAGATCAACGCCGAGGTATACGCCCGGCGAGGCCACCACTACCGGGCCGAGTCGCGCCGGATCGACTGATCCCGCCGCGGCTCCAGGACTGCCCGGGAACCGTGGCCTCGGCGGAACGGGACCGCATCGACTGACAGTCCGGCTGTCGCGATAGGGTGTAATCCCAAGCACCGGCCCGCCGGGAGATCCCATGACCACCGCGGACATCGGCGTTGATCTCAGTCGCTACCAGCTCGGCTGGAGCGACGAGGAGAACTACGTCTTCAAGCCCAAGAAGGGCCTCAACGACGACATCATCACCGAGATGTCGTGGCTCAAGGGCGAGCCGGAGTGGATGCTCGACTTCCGCATCAAGTCGCACCGCCGGTTCCAGCGGCGGCCCCGGCCGACCTGGGGCGGCGACACCACCGGCATCAACTTCGACAACATCTACTACTACATCAAGCCCACCGACACTCTCGCCAACGACTGGGACATGGTCCCGGAGTCGATCAAGAACACCTATGAGCGCCTGGGCATCCCCGAGGCCGAGCGCAAGTACCTGGCCGGCGTGACCGCCCAGTCGTAACCGCGAGGACCTCGAGGCCCAGGGGGTCCTGTTCTGCGACATGGACACCGCCCTGCGGGAGTACCCGCAGCTGCTCAAGCGGTACTTCGGCACGGTGATCCCGCCCAACGACAACAAGTTCGCGGCGCTCAACTCGTCGGTGTGGTCGGGCGGGTCGTTCATTTACGTGCCGCCCGGCGTCGAGGTCGAGGCGCCGCTTCAGGCCTACTTCCGCATCAACGCCGAGAACATGGGCCAGTTCGAGCGCACGCTGATCATCGCCGACGAGGGGTCCCAGGTCCACTACATCGAGGGCTGCTCCGCGCCGACCTACTCCACCGACTCGCTGCACTCGGCGGTGGTTGAGATCATCGTGGGACGATCGGCCCGGGTCACCTACACAACCATCCAGAACTGGTCCGACAACGTCTACAACCTGGTCACCAAGCGGGCCCGGGTCGAGGCCGAGGGCCACATGGAGTGGATCGACGGCAACATCGGCTCCAAGCTGACGATGAAGTACCCCGCGGTGGTGATGGTGGGGCCCAAGGCGTCGGGCGAGGTGCTGTCGGTGGCCTACGGCGGGCCGGGCCAGCACCAGGACAGCGCCGGAGACCACCTCCAAGATCGTGTCCAAGTCGATCTCCTCGGGCGGCGGACGCACCTCGTACCGGGGGCTGGTGAGGGTCGAGGACGACGCCTACGGCTGTAAGAGCCATGTGCAGTGCGATGCGCTGATCCTCGACGAGGACTCGGTGTCGGACACCTATCCCTACATGGAGGTCGGCTCGGGCGATGCGGTGATCGGCCACGAGGCCACTGTGTCGAAGGTTGCCGACGACCAGCTCTTCTACCTCCAGAGCCGGGGCCTCACCGAGGAGCAGGCCATGGGGTTGATCGTCAACGGCTTCATCGAGCCCGTCACCCGCACCCTGCCCATGGAGTACGCGGTGGAGTGGAGCCGCCTGATCGAACTCCAGATGGAGGGCAGCGTCGGCTGACGGATCCGCGCCGGGGTGAGCGACGCGAAGGCCCGGCGGGATGCCACAATGTGAGTCATGCCGATGCGCCAGGACTGCAAGTACTTCGAGTCGCGCACCTATCCCAACGGTGAGACCGTTCGCAAGTGCGATCTGGACCTGGCTCCCGAGGCTCCCTGGCGTTGCCCCGACGACTGTCCCAAGTACACCCGGCGCCTGGCCGACGTGAACTGGAGCTACGGGTCGCTCGTCACCCCCGAGACCCCGCCCGAGCCCGAGAGCCTCGGGAGCGATGACAGCATCGGGGCGCTGCTCGACGCGGCCGAGGACATCGTCAACGCGGCCGCGCCCGACGTGATCGCCGATGTGGAGGCCGAGCGTCGCAAGCGTCGACGCGGCCGCAGAGGCCGGGCCTCCAACGCCAAGCCCAAGAAGGGCAAGGGCCGCGGGCCCTCCTCCGGCGGCGGCCTGGGGGAGCGCTTCCGCAGGCGGTACCGCGGCGGCGGCTGACCACTAGTGCATTCTTTCACCGTCGACGCGGCCCGCAGCCTGCCGGGCCCCCGCTGGCTAGCGGAGCGCCGGACCGCGGCGGCCGAGCGCTTCGCGGCCGCTGATCCTCCCACTGCCGCCGCGGAGGAGTGGCGCTACAGCGCGATCGCCGACTTCGACCTGACCGCCTACCAGTTGGCAGGGCTGGATGCACCCTTCCCGCAGGACGGCTCCTGGGCCAGCGTCAACACGGCCAACGGAGCGACAGCCGCGGTCCTCGACGTTGCCGATGGACGCATCGTCGCCTCGAAGGGACTGGACGAGCTGTCGCAGCAGGGTGTCCGCGTGGGCCCGCTGGTCGATTCACCCGATGGCGCCGAAGTGCTCGGCTCGGTGGTCGACGGAGCCGGCGACTACTTCACGATGCTGAACGACGCCTTCGCAGGCAGCCCCATCCTGGTGGACGTCCCCGCGGGAGTGGCCGTAGAGGGCGTGATCGTCGTGCGCCACCATGCCGGTGCGGCCGCGGCGGCCACCTTCCCTCGGCTGGTGGTGCGGGTCGGGCCCCACGGCTCGGCCAGGGTGCTCGACATGCAGCGCTCCGCCGGCGCGGCGCTGGTCGTTCCCGTGGTCGAGCTAGATGTCGGCCAGGCCGCCCGGCTCGGCTACGTGAACCTGCAGCAGCACGACCACCGAACCACCCAGATCGCCGCCCACATCGCCAGGGTCGAGCAAGAAGCCGCGCTCGTTGCCGCCTCGGTCGCGCTGGGTGGCGGCTATGCCCGCACCCGGACCGACACCCGCCTGGTGGGGCGGGGCGCCAGCGGCGATCTGCTGTCGGCGTACTTCGGATCGGGAGACCAGATCCTCGACTTCCGCACCTACCAGGACCACGCCGCGCCCGACACCACGTCCAAGCTGCTCTACAAGGGCGCGGTGGGGGACTCGGCCCGCAGCGTGTACACCGGTCTGATCCGGGTACGCCCCAACGCTCGGGGCACCAACGCCTTCCAGACCAACCGCAACCTCAAGCTCAGCGAGGACGCTTGGGCCGAGTCGGTGCCCAACCTCGAGATCGAGAACAACGACGTCCGCTGCAGCCATGCCTCCGCGGTCGGTCCGGTGGATCCCGACCAGGTCTTCTACCTGGAGAGCCGGGGAGTCCCGACTGCGGTGGCCGAGCGCCTGATAGTGGCCGGGTTCTTCGACGAGGTGATCGACGAGCTGCCCGTTCGGGGCGTCGGGGAATCGGTCCGAGAGGCCCTGGCCCTGAAGCTCAACAAGATGTTGAGAGCAGCGGCGTGACGCGGTGACGACTCAAGCAGACTGTTCGAGATCGGAGACTCCACGATGACGACCCACGAGCTGTTCCCCTTGGACGAACTCGAGCCCGACTCCGCCCGGCGCGTCGAGGTGTCGGGCCGAGACATCGCCGTGGTCCGCATCGGCGACGATGTCTACGCCATCGGCGACACCTGTTCCCACGCCGAGGTGTCGCTGTCGGAAGGCTGGGTGGAGCCCGACGACTGCGCCATCGAGTGCGTGGCCCACGGGGCCATGTTCGATCTGGAGACGGGTGAGCCGCTTTCGCTGCCGGCCACCCGGGCCGTGCCCGTCTACGAGGCTTCCGTCGTGGACGGCATGGTCGTGCTCAAGCTGGATGCAGGCTCGGGCGGGGGCGCTTCGTGAGCACTCTGGTGATCGAGGGCCTGCGGGCCTCGGTGGCGGGTCGTGAGATCCTGACCGGCGTCGACCTGGAGGTCGCCGCGGGCGAGGTGCACGCGGTGATGGGCCCCAACGGATCGGGCAAGTCGACTCTGGCCCACGTCATCGCCGGCCGCAGCGGCTATGAGGCGCTGGCCGGCTCGGTCCGCCTCGACGGCACGGAGTTGCTGGGCATGCCGGCGTGGCAGCGGGCCGAGGCGGGCCTGTTCCTGGCCATGCAGTACCCCACCGAGGTTCCCGGCGTGTCGCTGCTCGACATGCTCACCGAGTCGGTGTGCACTCCGGAAGGCGCCGCCGTGGCCGAGCGGATGAGCGAGGAGGCCGCTCGCATCGGCTTCGACGAGAAGTTCCTGGAGCGCCCCGTGAATGTCGACTTGTCAGGCGGTGAGCGCAAGCGCAATGAGGCGCTTCAGCTCGGTGTCCTTGGTCCCGCGTTCGCGGTCGTTGATGAGCTCGACTCGGGCCTCGACATTGACGCGCTGCG
Source organism: Acidimicrobiia bacterium (assembly GCA_021296315.1). GTDB lineage: Bacteria > Actinomycetota > Acidimicrobiia > Acidimicrobiales > Aldehydirespiratoraceae > Aldehydirespirator. Next base: position 77,943 of record JAGWAO010000011.1, read on the forward strand.
TTTCGTGGGCGCCAGGATCGAGGATGCCACCACGCATGACGGCCTCGGAGTGCTGGCCATCACCCACTCCAGCCGCGTGTTCGACCACTTGCGGCCGGACGCCGTGCACGTGTTCGCGGGTGGCCGCGTCCAGCAGTCGGGTGGCCCGGAGTTGGCCGACGAGTTGGAGGACGAGGGCTACGAGCGCTGGACCGCGGCCCTTCCGCAACCGGCGGCCGACGCTGGCGCGACCCCCTTCACCGACCCGTTCGGAGACCCGTTCGCCGACCTGCTGGCGTAGGTCTCGAAACCCGGCGTCGATCGATGCCGAATATCATCGAGGCCTATGAGCAAGGAAGACCTGCTGACCGAGGCCGAGATCGCCGATCTTCTGGCCGCCCATCCCGAATGGCGCCGCGACGGTGACGTGCTGCGCCGCTCGTACCAGTTCGCCGACTTTCGGGCCGCGTTCGCGTTCATGGCCCATGTGGCCCTCATCGCCGAGCGGCTCTTCCACCACCCCGAGTGGTCCAACGTCTACAACAAGGTGGAACTGGCCATCACCAGCCACGATGTGGGCGGCCTCTCGGCCCGGGACCGCGACTTCATCGAGCGCGTCGACGCCGCTGGCGGCTAGCGGCTAGGTGCACTAGTCCGACTCGCCTCCGAGGTCGTGGTAGATGATCGCGACGGCGACTATGCCCACGACCGTTATCGCCGTTCCGACCACCGTCTGCACCAGTTGCGACACCAGCTGGAGTGTCGGCGTCGAGGACCCGGCGAGGGTGAACACCAGTCCGACCGCCAGGGTGACGGCCGACAGCACCACGAAGACGAGCAGCATCCGTCCGAACGTCCCCCAGAATCGTCCTCGCACGAGGCGGGCGCCATACCGAAGTGATGGAGCGGCGGGCCCCACCGAGGCGAATGCGAAGGCCAGTGACATCACCACGAAGAAATAGACGGCGCCGACTAAGAAGGCCGGAACCAGCGGTATCAACAGCAGAGGCGTCACAAATCCCCCGACGACCACAACGATCGCCGCGACCAGGACGATCGCAACCACCTGGAGGTCGAGCCCCAACAGTCGTGGGACTCGTCGCAGCGCCTGCCTCAACGCGTCCGACGCCGTCAGAGTCCGGCTCCGCAGGTCACTCAGCGCGACGCGCGTCACAGCCGCCTGCAGCAGGTTGCTCGCAACCCACACGGCCCCAATACCCAGCAGGATCGGCACGAAGTTCACGGGTGAGAGATCCAACTCCAACGACTCGAAGTACGCCGACTGCTCGGGTGCCTCCGGATCGAAGTTGGGGTCGCTGATCCTGTCCCAGATCTCGCCCAGCTCTCCCATCAGGATGTCGTCGCCGGCTATGAGCAGCAGCACCACTAGGGCCACCTGTGCGGACAGGTAGATGAGGCCAGCGGCCGCGCAACTCCGCCACCGCCGGCCCGAGATCGAGAACGTGTCGGCCAACAGCTGCCCCGGCCGGCGCATCTGCGGTGGCTCTGGCTCCGGCTCGCCGTCCGGTTGGGCGTGCCGGGGGGCCCGATGCTCGGTCTATCCCGACCCGTCCCAGTAGCGGTACTGCGACTCGTCCTCGGGGTCGGTGTACCAGTCGGCCGGTGGCAAGTCGCTCACGACGGCGACTCTAACGCAGCCGCATGAAGCCCCAAGGTGGGACGGCTGCGGTGTCGTGCGACACTGCCGGGCGTGGTGGATCCCGCACCGGCAATGAGGCTGCACGGCGTCGTCAATGCCTCGCCCGACTCGTTGGCCGACTTCTCGGTGGCCACGACAGTTGGGGGCGCGATGACCCGGGCTGCCGAGCTGCTCGATCAGGGCTGCGTCGGCATCGATCTCGGTGGCGCGGGTTCCACGCAGTTCGCCGAGCGGATCGACATCGAGTCGGAATGGCAGCGACTCGACGGCAAGGTCCAAGCCCTCGCTGCGCTGTGCGAATCACGGGGGGCATGCCTCTCCGTGGACTCGTGGCAGCCCGAGATCATGCGAAGGGCTCTTTCCTGCGGCGCCAGCATGATCAACGCGGCCGACGGGCTGCAGAACCCGGCCATGGTGCGGCTCGCGGCCGAGCGGGACGTGCCGGTGGTGGCGCCGTTCGTGTGGGGCGCCGACCCCAAGGCCTCCCGGCATGTGGCCGGTGATCCGGTCGAGGTGATCTGCGGCTGGTTCGAGCGCTCACTGCACCGGTGGGAGAGCGAGGGCGTCGAGCGCAGCCGGCTGATTCTCGACCCGGGGACCGGTTTCGGACCGCCCGGCTGGGAGTGGGCCGACCGTTACCGGTACCAGAAGCGGGTCTACGAGAACCTTGCCGAGCTGCGAGCCTTCGGGTTGCCCGTTTACTTGCCGTTGCCGTGGAAGCGGACGGATCAGCACGACGAGTTGCTGGAGATCTGCATCCGGACCGGCTTCGACTACGGCCGCTGCCACCGGCCCGACCGGGTTCTAGAGGCGATGGCCCGTCTCAACGCCGTCACTGAACCGTAATGGCCCGGGAAATTGGCAGCGGCTTGTGCGTATGGCGTGCATTCTGCTGCCAGTTCGCTGCGGGCTGGCCTTGGTGCCGGGAATTGGCAGCGGCTTGTGCGTATGGCGTGCGTTCTGCTGCCAGTTCGCTGCGGGCTGGTCTTGGTGCCGGGAATTGGCAGCGGCTTGTGCGTATGGCGTGCGTTCTGCTGCCAGTTCGTCATGGGTGAGTGGGCGTGACCGGTCCAGGAGGCAGCCGCGGGGCCGAGGAGGCCTCAGCCCGCAGCCCGGAACAGGTCGCGGGACCCGACTGCTTGGGCCGCAGCGTGCTGGTGTCGCCGGGACAGCCCGCGCCCAGACCCTGGGAGGGGTTCCCACGGGTGCCCGTGAGCATCACATCACCGGACTCGGCGACGGGCCGCCGGCTGCGACAAGCCTGGCACGGTCGCGAGCGGCTGGTGATCGAGGTGGACGGCCCGCTGCCCGGCGCTCGGCCGGCCCTGGAGAAGCCTTGGTGGGAGCTGGGGCCGGGACTGACGCTGCCCGACGAAGTCTGGCACCACCTGCTGACGGCCAACGCCGTGGACGCACGAGATCCCGACCGGCTGCGATTCGCTCCCAGCGACCGCGCTCTGGAGGCAGGCGCCCGTCCCGTGCCGGCAGACAAGCCCGGCGATGTGGTCATCGAGGCTGGGAGTGTGTGGTGCGACGGCGGTCCCTTGGATGTATTCGATGCCTCGGATTTGGATGGCGCGGCGCTGATGCCGGCCGCCAATCTGGCCGTGGGGCGTCTCTCGGCGCTGCGTCAGTGTGAGCCTGTCGCCGACCTGGCGCCCGACCAGCATCGCGCCGTCGGGCACCGCGGCGGAGGGGCCTGCATCGTGGCGCCGGCCGGGTCCGGCAAGACCCGGGTGCTCACCGAGCGGGCCCGCTGGCTGGTCCGCGACCTGGGCGTGGAACCGTCAGCGGTCTGCCTGGTGGCCTACAACGTCCGGGCCCGGGCCGAGATGCAGGAGCGCACCGCGGATCTAACGGGACTGGAGGTGCGGACCCTCAACAGTCTGGCCCTGGCAGTGTGCAACGGCACCGGCCCCTTTGCCCGCCCCTCGCGTCACGGCCGGGTCGAGGTCATCGACGAGCGTAGAGCGCGCGACATGCTGCACGAACTGGTGGGGGAGAGGGCGCCTCGCCGCCGGCGACGGGCCATGACCGACCCGCTGGCGCCGTGGCTGGAGGCGCTCAGCACGTCCCGCCTCGGACTGCGGGACCCGTCCGAAGTGGAGCGCGACTATGCCCCTGACGTGGAGGGCTTCGCGGAGTTGGCACCGGCCTACGCCGAGTCGTTGGAGGAGCGGGGCGTCGTTGACTTTGATCACCAGATCATCCGGGCCATCGACGTGTTGTTGAGCGACCCGGTCGCCCGGGCCGCCGCCCGCCGGGTGTGCGGCGTGCTGCTCGTCGACGAGTTCCAGGACCTCACGCCCGCCCACCTGCTCATGATCCGGCTGTTGGCCGGCCCAAGGGCGGACGTCTTCGGGGTGGGTGACGACGACCAGACCATCTACGGCTACTCGGGTGCCTCGCCCCGTTGGCTGATCGAATACGAGCGCTTCTTTCCGGGAGCGGCCCGCCGCCTGCTCGAAGTCAACTACCGCTGTCCGGCGGGGGTGGTGGAGGCGGCGTCCAACCTGCTGTCACACAACCGCCACCGCATCGCCAAGGACATCTCGGCCGGCCCGGCTCACCTCCGAGTCGCTGACCCGCACGCCGGCACCGCGCCCAGCGGGAACGGCGACCACCATGAAGCCTCGTACCGTTCTTCGCCGGTCGCGGGCGACGGCGGCTCGGCCGTGGATGTCCCGCACGAGCAGCTCGATGAAGGAGCAGTCGAGGTGGCGGTGACCAGCGATGGCGGCTCGGCCGTGGTCGATCGGGTGCGGAGCCTCATGGGAGGCGGCGCCGAAGCGCGTGACGTAGCCGTGCTGACCAGGGTCAACAGCACGCTGCTGGCACCCCAGGTCTTGCTCGGGGAGGCGGGCATCGAGTGCATGACGCCCGTAGGCCCCTGGTTCCTGGAGCGCACCGGAGTGGCGGCTGCACTGGCCTGGCTGAGGCTCGCTACAGTCGGTTCGGCGCGGCTGCCGACAGGTGCGCTCGCGGTTGCGGCACGGCGCCCGCCACGGGGCATTTCTCCCCGCGTGATCGACTGGATCGCGGAGCAGCACAACGTCGGCGCCCTCCGGCGATTGGCCGGTCGGATCTCCGACGAGCGGACCTCGCAGCGGGTCGAGGACTTCGCCGATGAGGTCGCGCGTCTCGGCGACATGGCCCGCGACGGTGCCGACACCCTGCGGCTGCTGGAGGCAGTCAGGGACGGTACCCAGCTCGGAGTCAGCCTCGATGAGCGTCTTGACGCCTCCCGCCGGTCCGTGGACCGCTCCGCCCACGGTGATGACCTGCGTGCCCTGCTGTCGGTGGCGCCGCACTGCGCCGACCCGGCCGCGTTCGAGGGTTGGCTGCGGGGCCGCCTGACCGGGGACCGCGTCGACGGCGATGAGGGCAACGCCCGCGGAGGCCGGCCGTCGTGGGGACGGGGTGTGCGCCTGGCCACCGTGCACCGGGTCAAGGGCCTGGAGTGGCCCCATGTGATCGTCCTGTCGGCTATCGAGGGCCTGATGCCTCACCGCCTGGCCGGCGACGTCGAGGAGGAGCGTCGCGTCTTCCATGTCGCTCTGACCCGATGCTCGGAGTCGGTGCTGATAGTTGCCGACGGCCCGAAGTCCCCCTTCATCACCGAGATGTCCTGGCGCTCCAAGCTCCGACCGACCGGCATCCCCGACGACGAGCCGGCCCGTCGCTCACGCCTTGCCGACAAGCCCGCCCCGCCGGCATCTGCGCCGCGTCGAGACGCTGCCGCGGCGGCATCTAGGTCCAAGAGCCCGCCCATCGACGACGCGGCCGAGCCCGAGGCCGCCGCGATGTTCCAGCGCCTCCGCCAGTGGCGTTGGCAGCAGAGCCAGGCGGAAGAGGTCAGGCCTTTCCGGGTGTTCTCCGACGCCGTCTTGCGAGAGCTGGCTCGGCGTCGCCCCACCACCGACGAGGCTCTGCTGGCAGTGCCCGGCATCGGTCCGGCCAAGCTGTCCGCCTACGGCGAAGCTCTCCAATCCCTGCTGGCCGGACTCGAGGATACCGAGGCGGGCTAGGCGGCGGGCTCGGCGACCTCGGCATGCTCGCCGCCGAGGTCGTGGTAGAGGGTGAAGTAGGCGATGGTCGCCAGCACCTCGGGGAACAGGCCCAAACCGACCAGCGCCACCCGTCCGAGAAAGTCGTTGAACAGCCCGAAGATTTCGCTGGCCACCAGCGCGGGGACGGTCGCCGCCACCGAGAGGACGGTGATCAATACCATGCGGCCGAAGGTCGGCCAATAGGCGCCCCTCAGCAGGTGTCGGGCGTAGCGCACCGACGGCTCGGCCGGGCCGACGGCGGCCGTCATCAGGGCCAAGAGCGCCAGCGGGGCGGCCCACACGGCCAGCACCAGTACCGCCAGGAGCATCGCCACGGCCAGCGTCACTGCCAGCGCGCCCGACGCCAGGCTGAGAAGTCCCACCAAGAACGATGCCGCCATGAGCATCGCCAGGAGCATCGCCATGAGCATCAAGCCCACGCCGACGACGCGCAACAGCCGCCCGAGGCCGGCCCGCAGCGCCCGGGACGCGTCCATCCGCCCTTGACCCAGACGAGCCACCGTCACCTGACCCAAGGCAGTGAACTCGACGATGTTGATGGCGATGACGACCACCGCGCCCAGCGCCATCAGGAGCATCGCCGCAGCCAGAGTGGACGAGTCCAGGCTTTCGAGGCGGTCGGTCACGTCGTTCCAACGACTCTCCAGCAGCGCGTCGAATTCCTCGTCGTCGGCGTCGGGATCGGCTGCGGCCAATTCGTCGATCAGAGCGGTCAGCGTGTCGCCGAACACCTCGTCGAATCCCCTTCTAACGGCCTCCTCGCCGGCCAGGTAAACCACGGCCACGAGCGCGTAGATCACAACGAACGGCCGCCAGTTGGCGGTGAACAGCCTCCAACTGCCGGCCAGCAGACTACGAATGCTGCGGTGTCCCGAGGCGGCGGGGTCGCGGGGGGCGCGATGGGCCGTCCACTCCGAACCGTCCCAGTAGCGGTATTGGGCGGGGTCCTCCGGATCGGTGTACCAGTCGGGCGGCGGCAGCTCGCTCATGGCCGGAACAGTACCCCTCGCAACGATGGCAGCGTTGTGCTCCCCTGGCGCGTGTTCTGCTACCAGTTCGACGACGCGGTCGGTCAGGCGAAGGTCTCGTCGAGGGCCTGCACCAGGGTGTTCCACGACAGGGTGGCGCACTTGATGCGCACCGGGAACTTGACCACGCCCTGCAAGGCCTCCAGGTCACCGAGCTTCACGTCGCCGTGCCCGTTGCCGTTGCCACCCTCGTCGTCCAGATCGTCGCCGGTGCCGCCGATCCCGGTGCCGTGGATGGACATCATGTGCTTGAAGGCCCGCACGAGCCGCCGCACCTCGGCCACCGTGCGACCCTTGACCGCGGTGGACATCATCGACGCCGAGGACTGGCTGATCGAGCACCCCTGGCCGCTCGTCGACACCTCGGCGATCACACCGTCTCGTACCTCCAGGTAGACGATCACCTCATCGCCACAGAGCGGGTTGAAGCCCACTGCCTGGACAGCCGGAGGCACCTCCAACTCGCCGCGGTTGCGGGGGTTGCGGTAGTGGTCGAGGATGATCTCGCGATAGAGGTCCTCCAGGCCGGCCATAGCTCTCTCCCGCTACCTGGAGAAGAAGTCTCCGGCGACGCCGAGCGCGTCGGCCAGGGCGTCGACGTCGGAGGTGTCGTTGTACACGTACAACGACGCCCGGGCCGTGGCCGGCACTCCGAGATGGCGCATCAGCGGCTTGGCGCAGTGGTGGCCGGCCCTCACGCACACGCCGCGATCGTCCAGCACCTGCGACAGGTCGTGCGGGTGGATGTCGCGGAAGCTCATCGACAGCACACCGCCCCGGCAGGCCGGCTCGGCCGGCCCGTGCACCGCCAGATCGGAGCCGTAGCGCTCCTCGAGAGTGCGCAGCGCGTAGGCCGTGAGGCTGACCTCGTGCTCGCGCACCTGGTCCATCCCGAGGCCGTCGAGATAACGGACCGCGGCGCCGAGCCCGACAATCTCGGCGATGGGCGGGGTCCCCGCCTCGAACTTGTGTGGGATGTGGTTGGGCAGGAAGCCGTCCTTGCGCACGTCCAGGATCATCTCGCCGCCCCCGAGGAACGGCGGCATCGCCTCGAGCAGCTCCGCTCTGGCCCACAGCACCCCGATGCCGGTGGGTCCGCACATCTTGTGGCCGGTGAATCCCAGGAAGTCGGCCCCGAGAGCCTGCACGTCGGTCGGCAGGTGGGGCACGTACTGGGCCGCGTCCACCAGGATCAGAGCCCCGGCGTCGTGGGCCGCTTCGGCCAGGCGACGGATCGGGTTGAGCGTCCCGAGCACGTTGCTCATGGCGGTCACGCCCAGCAGCTTGGCCCCGTCGAGGAGCCGGTCCAGGTTGCTGAGATCGAGCTGGCCGTCGGCTCCGACGCCGACCCAGCGGAGCTCGAAGCCCTTCTCGGCCGACATGATGTGCCAGGGAACGATGTTGGCGTGGTGCTCCATCTCGGTGATCACCACGGCGTCACCCGGCCCGAGGTTGGCCCCGCCCCATGCGCGGGCCACGAGGTTGATGGCTTCGGTGACGTTCTTGGTGAAGACGATCTCGTCCGGTGAGGGCGCGTTCACGAAGCGGGCCACTTCGGCTCGGGCCCCTTCCATGGCCTCGGTGGCCTGGGCTGCGATCTCGTAGGCACCCCGGTGCACGTTGGCGTTGATCGTCTCGTAGTAGCTGTTCATGGCGTCCAGCACGCTGCGCGGCTTCTGCGACGAGGCGGCCGAGTCGAGATAGACGATGGGCCGGCCGTGCACCTGGCGCTCCAGAAGCGGGAACTGTGCCTTCGTCCCGGCTCCGAACCGATCGCTGCCGCCGGCGCTCATGACCCGTACCGCTCGTAGCCCTCGCGCTCGAGCCGGTCGGCCAGCTCGGGCCCGCCGCTGTCGACGATCCGGCCGTCGAGGAGCACATGAACCTTGTCGGGCTGCAGCCCCGATGTGAGGATGCGCTGGAAGTGGGTGATGGCCAGAACCCCCAGCTCGGGTCGTTCGGCTCGAACCTCCTGCAGGCCGGTGGCCACTATGCGCAGCGCGTCGATGTCGAGCCCGGTGTCGGTCTCGTCGAGTATTGCCATGTCCGGCTCCAGGACTGCCATCTGAAGGATCTCGTTGCGCTTCTTCTCCCCGCCGGAGAACTTCTCGTTGAGGTGGCGGTCCATCAGTGCCGAGTCGATGGACAGGCGCTCCATCCATTCGACCATTGTCATGTAGGTCTCGATGGAGCTCACGTCGGTGCCCTTGCGGGCCTGTAGAGCCTGGGTGAGGAAGTTGCGCACCGACACCCCCAGGATTTCCTGGGGGTACTGGAAGGCGAGGAACAGGCCGGCCTTGCCCCGCACCTCCGGGGGCCAAGAGGTGATGTCCTCTCCCTTGAAGCGGATCGAGCCGCCGGTGACCTCGTACTCGGGGCTGCCGAGCAGGGCCGCGGCCAGGGTGGACTTGCCCGACCCGTTTGGACCCATGAGGGCGTGCATCTCGCCGGCGCCGACCACGAGGTCCACGCCTCGCAGGATCTCCGTGCCACCGTCAGCCGTTGCCACGTGCAGGCCGTCGATCTCGAAGAGCGGTGCTGCGGGCACGCACCGATCCTACGGCCCGCAGCGGGCACTACGGCCCCTCAGCCCCGATAGCTTGGCCCTCACACGGTTCGACCCTCACACGACCGCTAGGAGTGTCCCCACGTGAACTTCGCATTCACCGACGAGCAGGAGCAGCTCAGAGAATTCGTCCGCAGCTTCCTCGAGGAGAAGTCACCCGAGTCTGCGGTGCGAGAGCAGATGGACACCGAGCGCGGCTTCGACCCCGATGTCTGGGACCAGATGTCAGAGCAGATGGGCCTCCCTGCCTTGACGATCCCCGAGGCCTACGGGGGTCAGGGCTTCACCTGCGTGGAGCAGGTGGTCGTGCTGGAGGAGATGGGCCGGGCGCTGCTCTGCGCGCCATTCTTCTCCTCCGCAGTGCTGGCCGCCAACACGCTGATGCACTCCGGCGACGAGGAGGCCAAGCAGGCCCATCTGCCCGGCATCGCCTCCGGCGACACCAGGGCCACGCTGGCCTTCACCGAGCAGAACGGCCGCTGGGACGAGCCCGGGATCACCATGGTGGCGTCGCCCGACAACGGCTCGTGGCGCCTCGACGGGGTCAAGATGTACGTGCTCGACGGCCACTCCGCCAACCTGATAGTCGTGGCGGCCTGCACCGCCGGCGGCGTCTCCCTGTTCACCGTGGATCCCGACGCCGACGGTCTCAGCCGCAGCGCCCTGTCGACCATGGACCAGACCCGCAAGCAGGCCAAGCTCACGTTCGAGGGGGTCGAGGCCACGCTCATCGGCGCCGAGGGGGAGGGCTGGCCGGTGCTGGAGACCGTGCTGGACTTGGCCGCGGTGGCCTTGGCGGCCGAGCAGGTGGGCGGGGCGCAGCGCTGCCTGGACATGTCGGTGGAGTACGCCAAGGTTCGCGTGCAGTTCGGTCGCCCAATCGGCTCGTTCCAGGCGATCAAGCACAAGTGCGCCGACATGCTCCTGGCGGTCGAGTCGGCCAAGTCGGCCGCCTACTACGCGGGCTGGTGCGCGGCCGAGATGAACGAGGAACTGCCCCAGGTCGCCTCGCTGGCCAAGAGCTACTGCTCGGAGGCCTACTTCCACGCCGCGGCCGAGAACATACAGATTCACGGAGGGATCGGCTTCACCTGGGAGCACCCGGCGCACCTCTACTTCAAGCGGGCCAAGAGTTCGGAGCTCCTGTTCGGCGACCCCACGTACCACCGGGAGTTGCTGGCCCAGCGCATCGGCCTCTAGAGGCCGAGCGGGGAGAGAGGGGCCCGAGCGGCCCGTGAGCGCAGCGAACAGGAGCGGGAGAGAGGGGCCCGAGCGGCCCGTGAGCGCAGCGAACAGGAGCGGGAGAGAGGGGCCCGTTCCTCCAGACCTGGCAGAGTCGGTGCAGTGATCTGGCTTATCGCCGCAGTCGGCTTGGCCGTCGTCGTAGTGATCGCCTTCGTCTCGGTGGGGATCGCGGTCGGGCGCCTCGAGCAGGAGACCGCCCCGTCGGTGTACCGGCTGTCACAGGCTGTCGACTACGTGGCCGACCGCTTGCCCGACGAGGTGACCGCCAGAGTGAGCTACGACGATGTCAGAGCAGTGCTCGGGTGGCACCTCGACTGGTTCGCGGCGGTCGGTCTCGCCACCTCCCACGGCTTGGAGCTGGGCGATCCTGCGGTGGCCGTTGGCGCCATGGCCGTGGCCGACACCGACGCGGCGTGCGACGCGGTGGTGGCCCGATCCCTCCACGAGGGGGGCCCCGACCCGGTGGACGTGGTGTGCATCCTTGAAGTGCAGCTCGCCTATCTAGCCGAGATCGGGGCAGTCAGTGCAGGCGAGCCTCCCTCGTAATCGGCGCGTCCTGAACGGACCGGTGCTTGGTTTTGGGGCCGGAGTGTGGTTGACTGGTGCCACCAAGGAAAGGAGGTGGTCCAACTGAGTGCTTTATGCTTTGTGACCTTGGAGGTGGCTGG
>JAGWAO010000011.1:89313-95907 GCA_021296315.1 Acidimicrobiia bacterium
CCCCACTGCGCGTCGGCGCACCGAGATACGGTGACCCGGATGGACAGGCGATTCGTCGTCGACTCGAACGAGCTGACGGCTCATCTCGCCCGACCCGCCCGGGCGCCGTCGGTGCAGCCTGCGGTGGTCATCGTGCACGGCTTCCCCACCGAGGCGGGGGGCGGCATCAACTCCACCATGACCATGCCCGCTCTGGCCGACCTGATCGCGGCCGAGACCGGCTTCGCCGCCCTGACCTACGCGTCGAGGGGGGTGGCCGGTTCCGCCGGCGACTTCTCGCTCGACGGCTGGCGGCGCGACCTCGTCGGCGCGGTCGACTTTCTGGGCTCGGAGGTGAACTGCGGCGGCATCTGGCTGATCGGCTTCGGAACCGGCGGAGCGCTCGCGGTCGTAGTGGCCAGCCGCGACGAGCGCGTTCGGGGCGTGGCCGCAGTGGCCGCGCCGGCCGACTTCGAGGACTGGGCCCGCAACCCTCGCAAGCTGCTGGTGTGGGCCCGGGAGGTGGGCGTGGTAAGCGATCCGGAGTTCCCCCAGCGATTCGACCGCTGGGCTGCGGAGATCCGGGCGGTGCGGGCCGTGGAGGCTGCAGAGTCCCTCGGGGACCGCTCCCTGCTGGTGCTCCACGGCAGCGACGACGAGACGGTCCCGGTGTTCGATGCCCGGATCCTCGCCGATGCCCATGCCGGTGCCGATCTGCGCATAATCGGTGGCGCTGGGCACCACCTGCGCCACGACCCCCGGGCCGTCGCCGTGCTGCTGGGCTGGCTCGAGCGCCAGCGCCAGTCGCTGCTGGCCTCCATCGCCGGGGGCAACGGGAACGACCAGAACTAGAACAAAGGCGGGAGATCTAGGGCTGGGCGAGTCCCTCAGTCGCCGCTGCCGAGAGACAGGGTCAAGGTGAACTTCGCTCCGAAACCCTCCCGCGAGGTCACGCTCACGTCGCCGCCGTGGTTCAGGGCCACATGGCGCACGATCGACAGGCCCAGCCCCGTGCCCCCGGTACTGCGGCTCCGGGCCCGGTCGACGCGATAGAAGCGCTCGAAGATGCGGGCCTGCTCCGTCGCGGGAATGCCGACCCCCTCGTCCGTCACCGACACGGACAGAGTCTGCTGGTCCGCCTCGACGACGACGTCGACCCGGCCGCCGGGCTCGCTGAACTTGACCGCGTTGTCGAGCAGGTTGAACACCGCCGACTCGAGGTGCAGCCTGGATCCCCGTATCGGCTCCACCTCGGCTCGGTTCGAGAAGACCACCTTGATGTCGCTCTGTTCGGCCGTCTCGGAGATCCGGTCGACGGCCGCGGCGACAACCGCGCCCACATCGACCCGCGCGTCGGGACGGCCGCTTTCGTCCTCCAGCATGGCCAGGGTCAGCAGGTCGTCGATGGTGTTGGCCACCCTCTGGATCTCGATCTGCATCCGGCCCGCGAGTTGGGCGGCGACCTCCGGGTCGGAGTCCGCGGCCAGTGAGTCCGCCAGCAGGCTCAAGGCACCGATCGGGGTCTTCAGTTCGTGGCTGACGTTGGCCACGAAGTCTCTCCTCACCGACTCGATTCGGTGGTGCTCGGTGGTGTCGCGGACCAACGCCACCGCGCCCAGCATCTCGCCGTCGCGCTCGACCGGACCGGCCGTAACCTCATAGCTCCGGCGGGGCTCGGCATGCAGGTCGACGTTGGTCGTCACCCGCTCCCCGGTGCGTGCCCTCTCGAGCAGATCCTTGATCACGCCGGCCACGAGGGCTTCACCGTGGCGGGCTTGCAGCAGCATGGCCGCGGCCGTATTGCGAGCCACAACCTGCCCTGAGCGGTCACACAGCACCAGACCCGACTGCAGCGCATCGAGGCTGGAGGAGATGCGTCGCTCCGCGGTCTCGGCCGACAGCCTGGCAGCCTCGGCGACACCGGCCCGCCGGTGGGCGTCCTCAACGGCGTGGCGAACCGACCATCGGCGACGGGGGGCTTCCCGGCTCGCCGGGTCCCGGTCGGGCGGCGACACTCCGATCCCCCTGAGCCACCGGCGCAGGCGGACTCGCTCGACGGCGATGCCCGCTACTGCACCGCCCATCACCAGCAGCACTCCGATGATGAGCGTGGTCATCGGTGATCGACTCTAGTCGGGCTCAACTTCGACGATGAGCGCAGTCATGGGCGAGCGGGCTCTAGTCAGCCTTGTCGTCGCTGTTGGAGGACATCTCCGCCGGGTCGGCGGCCAGTTCTTGCATTCTCGGCTCGTCGCGGACCCGGTGCCGGGATATCCCCGCCCGCCATGGCATCACGCCCGAGACCATGTACCGGACCCGGTCGCTGATGTTCACCGCGTGGTCGCCGATGCGCTCGTAGTAGCGGGCTATCAACGCCAGCTGCACGGACGGTTGGACGTCGAGATCATGGGTGCGGCTCGACTCCAGCAGGGTCTTGACGAAGGTGCGGTGCAGGCTGTCGAGCCGGTCGTCTATGTCGTGGAGGGCGCTGGCCAGGGCTGCGTCATGCTCGGAGTAGGAGTCCACCGACAACCGGATCAGGCGGATCGCCTCCTCGTTCATCTCCGCGATCAGGCCCCGCAGCCTGGGGGGCAGCTCGGTGCGGAACATGCGGCGGGCGCCCTTGCAGATGTTGCAGGCCAGGCCGCCGGTCCGCTCGAGCTCGCCCGTGATCCACATGGCGGCCAGAATCTGGCGGAGGTCGCCGGCCATGGGCTGTTGCAGCGCCAGCAGGCTCTGGCACTTCTCCTCGACCTCTATGGCGGCCACGTCGATGTAGTCGTCGTCGTCGATGATCTGCTGGGCCTCGACCAGGTCGTACGTCAGCAGGGCGTCCGTGGCCCGCGCCACCGCGTCGCCGGCCCGGGCCGCGAGCTGGACGATCAGGTCGCTGATCTCTTCGATCTCGGCGTGGAAGCCCTTGCGGGTCTGCTCGGTCACGAATCGTGGTCCTCGATTTATTGGGTACTCAGTTGGTCGGGGGGTGTTCTCAGCTAGTCGCGTTCTCAGCCGAATCGGCCGGTTACGTAGTTCTCGGTGCGCTCGTCGGAGGGATTGGAGAAGATCTTCTGGGTGGTGTCCACCTCGACGAGGATGCCCGTTCGGGTGTCGTTCTCGGAGCGGACGTCTGCGGTGAAGAAGGCGGTGGTGTCGCTCACCCGGGCCGCCTGCTGCATGTTGTGGGTCACGATCATGATCGTGTAGTCCTGCTTGATCTCCTGCATCAGGTCCTCGATGCGGGCGGTGGCGATGGGGTCGAGCGCCGAGCAGGGCTCGTCCATCAGCAGCACGTCGGGGCCGACCGCGATGGCCCGGGCGATGCAGAGGCGCTGCTGCTGGCCGCCCGACAGCCCGAGCGCCGAGTCGTTGAGGCGGTCGTTCACCTCCTCCCACAGGGCCGCTTTGCGCAGTGAGTTCTCAACGATGTCGTCGAGGCCCTTCTTCTGGCCGGCCACCCGCGGCCCGTAGGCGACGTTGTCGTAGATCGACTTGGGGAAGGGGTTGGGCTTCTGGAACACCATGCCGATGCGGCGCCGCACCTCGACGGGGTCGACCCGCTCGTCGTACAGGTCGGTGCCGCGGTACGTGATGGAGCCGGTGACCCGGGCGTTCTCGATGAGGTCGTTCATCCGGTTGTAGCAGCGCAGCACCGTGGACTTGCCGCAGCCCGAGGGGCCGATCAGAGCCATGATCTCGTTCTTGGGCACATCGAACGTCACGTCGCGCACGGCGCGGAATGAGCCGTAGTAGACGCTCACGTCTTGGGACTGGAACACCACGTCCCGCTCGGTGGCCAGCGGAGCCATCCCTGGTGCCGGCGTGGCCTCGCCGGAGGCCGCGACTGGACGCTCGATCAATCTGGGGGCTTCGTCTGTCATCGACACTTCAGCCTCTCTTCTTCTCGAACCGGTTCCGCAGCAGGATGGCGGCAGAGTTCATCATTAGCACGAACACGAGCAGGACGACAATGGCCGCGGCCGCAGCCGCGGTGAAGCCGCCGTCCCGGCCCGATTGCACGGTCCAGCTCGTGATGACTATGGGCAGGGCGGTGAACTGATCGGTCAGGGCGCCGATGTCGAACAGTCCCGGATTATCGCCGAGTCGTCCTGAGATGGCGCCCACGAGGATCAGCGGGGCGGCCTCCCCGACGGCGCGAGCCATCGACAGCAGCGTGCCGGTGAGGATGCCCGGCGCGGCGTAGGGCAGTACCTGGGTGCGGATCACCTCCCATTTGGTGGCCCCGACGCCGTAAGCGCCCTCCCGAAGCTCGATGGGGACCGCCCGGAAGGCCTCGCCGGATGTGATCACCACTATCGGCAGTACGAGGATGGCCAGTGTGATCCCGCCCGAGAGGGCCGAACTCCCCCCGGTGAAGCGGTCAAGGCCGAAAATCTGGCCGTTGAGGAGCAGCGCCAGTCCCACCAGGCCGTAGACGACCGACGGGACACCGGCCAGGTTGCGGATGTTGACCTCGATGAACGAAGTGAAGCGATTCCGCGGGGCGTACTCCTCCAGGTACACCGCGGCGCCGATCCCGACGGGGAAGGCCAGCACGGCCACGATGATGGCGATCCACAGGGAGCCGTACATTCCCTGGTGGAGGCCGAGGCGCTCATCGGTGGATCGGGACCGCAGTGTGCCTTGGAGGAAGTCCCACAAGCGGGTGCCGATCTGGTCGGTGCTGTCCAACGCCACGGTGACAAGAAGTACGGCCAGAAGGGCCAGCGTGATCAGGAGGCACATCTGGAGCACCGTCTTGAACAGCAGGCCCCGGGTGTCCCCCCGCCGCCGTTCGATGGAGGCGGCGATGGCGGCCCGGGACCTGTCGTCCGAGAGGCGGCTGATCATCGGCCCGGGTCCACTAGTAGGCCTCCCGCACCTTCGACACGAAGCGCGAGGCGATGATGTTGAGGCTCAACGTGATCAGGAACAGCAGCAGGCCTACGAAGTACAGGCTCTGGAACGTTAGGCCCTCGCCCACGACGCTGTCGGTGCCCGAGGCCAGCGAGGCCATGGCCGCGGTCATGGTCAGGCCTCCCTCCATGGGGGAGTCGGCGAACCGGGCCGCGTCGGCCGCGCCGCCGGCCATGAACACCACCATCGTCTCGCCGATGGCCCTGGAGACGGCCACGATGAAAGCCGCCACGATGCCGGAGATGGCCGCGGGCAGCACCACCGAAGAAGCCGTGGTCATCTTGCGGGCGCCGAGCCCGGCCGAGGCCTCCCGCAGCGAGTCGGGCACGGCGGCCATGGCGTCCTCGGAGATCGAGGCCACCAGCGGGATGGTCAGGATGCCCACCCCGATGCCGGCCGCGGCCAGCGATCCGGCGTTGTTGGGTACAAACTCCAGCCAGACGTTGAGGGTCCAGGCCCCGGCCAGGACGAAGACCACGACCAGCATCGCGATCGACGCCACCGCGCCGATGCGGGCCGAGGGATCGGCTGTGCCCTCCCGGTACTGCTTGATCTTGGTCCGTGCCAGCCCTGCGGAGATCGCCGCATAGCCGAGCAGGATCACCGCGCCCAGCACGAGGAAGGTCGTCCTGCCTATGTGTCCGACGATGTTTGGCGCGATCCATGTGAGGGCGAAGAAGCCCAGGACCACCGAGGGGATGCCGGCCAGGATCTCGAGCGCCGGCTTCAGCCAGGACCGCACCCGCCGGTTCGCGTACTCCGACAGGTACACCGCGGCTCCCAGACCCAGGGGTCCCGCCACCACCATAGCGATGCCGGTGACGATCAGGGAGGCCACCACGATGGTCGGGATGTCGTACAGGCCCCGCCGGGGGAACCACCCCCGCTGTCCCCACGTATCGGCCCACACCACACCGGTGATGAAGGTCCATGCTTCGCGCAAGAGGCTCCACACGATCAGCGTGCTCACCAGAACCGACACGAGCGCCGCCACCACCAGCGTGTACCGGATGATCACTTCGCGATACCGGCGGGAAGGCGCTATCTGAAGCTGATCAACGGTGAGTTGATCTGGATGGACGACGCTCGTGTCGGTCATGGCTCTTGGAGGGATCTTCCTTGGGTCAGATCCGGGAGCTGCCCGCCCGGTGTCCTAGCTGATGAGGCTGCGGCTGTGCCAACGGTCGGCGGTCTC
The DNA here is from genome assembly GCA_021296315.1 of Acidimicrobiia bacterium. Taxonomy (GTDB): domain Bacteria; phylum Actinomycetota; class Acidimicrobiia; order Acidimicrobiales; family Aldehydirespiratoraceae; genus Aldehydirespirator. Next base: position 95,402 of record JAGWAO010000011.1, read on the forward strand.
GGCGTGGGCTGTGTCGGTGAGGGGCACGTAGCCGACCTCGCTGACTGCCTGGCTGAGAGCTTCGGAGACGTAGAAATCGACGTAGGCGACGATCGCGGGGTTGGCGGCGGCTTTGTCGGCGTTGACGTAGATCCACAGGTCCCGGCTGATCGGGTACTCGTTGGAGGCGATGGTGTCGGGGGTGGGCGCCACACAGCCGTCGCCGCCGTCGGCCTCGAGCAGCTTCACGCCCGAGGCGTTGACGGCGAAGGCGAAGCCGACCCATCCCAGGCTGGTGTCGCTGGACTGGATGCCCTGCAAGATGACGTTGTCGTCGCCTGAGGGGCTGTAGTCGGTGCGGGTGGTGGCGTCCACTCCGGCCTCGTCGGCGAGGTCCTCGAGGACGATCTCGATGAAGGAGTCGAAGGTGCCTGACTCCTCGCCGGGCCCGAAGATGTCCAGCGGGGCGTCGGGCAGGCCCGCGGAGGCCTCGGCCCAGGTGCTGGTGCCCTCGCCGTTGGGGCCGA
>JAGWAO010000062.1 GCA_021296315.1 Acidimicrobiia bacterium
CAACCGGCCGCTGATCCTGCTGGCCGACGAGCCCACCGGCAACCTCGATCCCACGACATCGGTGGGCATCATGCGGCTCCTTGAGCGCATCAACGAGATCGGCACGACCGTGGTGATGGCCACCCACGACAGCAGCATCGTGGACAGCATGCGGCAGCGGGTGGTGGAGCTCGACCGGGGCATGGTCGTGCGCGACCAGGCCCGAGGCGTCTACGAGTAGCGAACCGTCGAGCCGAGATGTTCAGCTTCGTCCCCCGCAGCGAGTAGGCCCCGGTGTTCAGCTTCGCCCCGACAGCGAGTAGTTGATCATGTTCAGCTTCCGCTACGTACTGCGCGAGACGGGCCAGAACCTGTGGCGCAACATCCTGCTCGCGGTGGCCACCGTGGTCACGGTGGGGGTGTCTCTGGCGATGTTCGGAGGCTTCCTGCTGTTCCAGGTGGCGGTGGACAGCGCCACCGCCCGATGGCAGGACGGCGTGGAGTTCATTGTGTGGATGAACACCGACGTCAACACCGACGAGGACTCCAGCGTCCGCAACCAGCTCGATGAGAGCCCTGGTGTGGAGCGGTGGGAGTACGTGGACCGCGAGCAGTCCTACGAGGAGTTCAGGGAGTTCTTCGAGGACACCCCCGAGGTGCTGGACATCTTCACCGCCGAGGGTGTGCCGCCGTACTACCGGGTGGTGCCCACCGATCCCGATCCCGACGTGGTGGAGGAGCTCGGCAGCCAGTTCAAGGGCAAGCCGGGGGTTCGCACCGTCACGTTCGCCGGGGACGTGATCCGCGATGTGCAGAACCTGTCGAACCGGGCGGGACGTGTGCTCTTCATCGGCTCGATCATCCTGCTCGGCGCCTCGACCCTGTTGATCCTCAACACGCTGGCGGTAGCCATCGGCAACCGGCGCACCGAGATCGAGATCATGCGCCTGGTGGGCGCCACCAAGTGGTTCATTCGCGTCCCGTTCATGCTCGAGGGCCTGGTACAGGGCCTGCTGGGCGCGGCGGTTGCCATGACCAGCAACGCGCTGTTGCGGAACTATGTGATCGATCAGTTCAGCGACGCCGACGGCCTGCAGCTGCTGGCCGGGTTCAAGGTCGACGACGCCGCCATGCTGCAGGTCAATCTGCTCGTGGTGGCGATCGCGGTGGGGGTCGCGGTGATCGGCTCGAACCTGGCCGTGGCCATGCACCTCAACGAGTAGCTGCGCCCGGCCGCGCCCGGTCAATTGAGGATCGCGTCCGGCTGCCCGGTAGGGTTGGGCCCAGCCTGGCCGGGATGTCCGGCCGGCGGTTCGCAGTTCGGGTGTTGGTTCTTCCGGTCTTCGTGAGCCAAACCCTTGAGACCGCTGCCCTCATCCCCCTTCGAGGCGGCACCGAACCCAGAGATGCCCGCTGGCGCGGGCAAGGAGAACAATGTCCCCCACCTTCGCCCGTCTGGGCGTACCCGATCACATATGCCGCGCCCTCGGAGCGCGCGGCATCACCCAACCCTTCGACATCCAAGCGGCGGCAATGGCCGACGCCCTCGACGGGCGCGACATCTGCGGCCGCGCTCCGACCGGGTCCGGCAAGACCCTGGCCTTCGGTATCCCGCTGGTGGCCAATGCCGGCCGAGCCCGGCCCCATCGACCGGAGGCGCTGGTTCTGGCGCCCACCCGTGAGTTGGCCGACCAGATCATGACCGAGCTTCGATCCTTCTCCGGACGGGTCCGCGTCGCCGTCGTCTACGGCGGCGTGGGTTACGGCAACCAGATCCAGTCCCTCCGCCGGGGCGTGGACATCCTGGTGGCGTGCCCCGGACGCCTCGAGGACTTGATCGACCAGGGAGCTGTCAGCCTGTCGGCGGTGGAAGCGGTCGTCATCGACGAGGCCGACCGCATGGCCGACATGGGGTTCATCCCGGCCGTACGGCGCCTTGTCGACCATACCCGGCCCGACCGGCAGACGATGCTGTTCTCAGCCACGCTCGACGGCGATGTGGCGTCGCTCACCCGCGACTACCAGCACGACCCGGTGCGGTGCGAGGTCGGCGACGAGACTCCCGACGTGATCTCGGCCGACCACGTGTTCTGGAACGTGGCCCGCCCGGAGCGCATCGAGGTCGCAGCCGACGCCATCAGCGCGGCCGGGCCTGCGATCGTGTTCTGCCGGACCCGTCACGGCTGTGACCGGCTGGCCCGCCAGCTCGATCGAAGGGGTCTCCGCACCGCGGCGATCCACGGTGGCCGCAGCCAGAACCAGCGCACCAGAGCGCTGGGGGCGTTCGCGGCCGGGCAGGTCGAGGCGCTGATCGCGACCGATGTCGCCGCCCGTGGCATTCACGTCGAGGGCGTCGGCGCGGTGATCCACTTCGACGCTCCCGAGGACCACAAGGCCTACCTGCACCGGTCGGGGCGCACCGCCCGGGCCGGCCGGGGCGGCGTCGTGGTCTCGCTGGTCCCGCCCGAGCAGGCCAAGGAGCTGGGGCGGATACAGCGTGAACTGGGCCTCGAACAGCCGATCACCGAGGTGGATCTGGCCGAGATCGCGCCTGCCGGCCGGCCGCAGTACCGCCCCGAGCCTCTAGAGCCCGCTGCCGGATCGAGCCGACAGGACGACGGCCGGCAGCACGAGCGCCGGCAGCATGAGAGCCGGCAGCCGCGCCGCTCCTCAAAGCAATCCGCCAACGGACATCAGACTCGTTCCCGGAGAGGCGGCAGACCGGCGAGGTCCAGGAACCGCAACCGGCGCCCCCCGGCCAGGTCAGCTGCCTGAAGTCAGCGAACCGCAACCGGCGCCCCCCGGCCAGGTCAGCTGCCTGAAGTCAGCGCGAAGTCAGCGCAGGGTGTCGAGGGGCTCGGTGTAGGGGAGGTCGAGGGCGTCGGCCACTGCGGGCTCGGTGATCCGGCCGTGACGCACGCTGAGCCCGTCCTGCAGGCCCTTGTCGGCGGCGATGGCTTCGACGACACCCTGGTCGGCCAGCTTGATCACGTAGGGCAGCGTGGCGTTGTTGAGGGCCTGGGTCGAGGTGCGCGGGACCGCGCCGGGCATGTTGGCCACGCAGTAGTGGACCACGTCGTCGACCACGTAGGTGGGCTCGGCGTGGGTCGTGGGCCTGGACGTCTCGGCGCAGCCGCCCTGGTCGATGGCCACGTCCACGATCACCGTGCCGGGTCGCATCACCTTCACCATCTGTCTGGTGATCAGCCGGGGCGCCCGGGCGCCGGGCAGCAGCACGGCCCCGATCACCAGATCGGCGGTGTACACCGCCTGAGCCAGCCGGCTGGGGCTGGAGTACAGCGTGCGCAGAGCCGGACCGAAGCGGGCGGCCAGCGACTCGAGCACGGCCATGTCGCGGTCCAGCACGGTCACGTCGGCGCCGAGTCCCAGGGCCATCTCCACCGCGTTGGTGCCGACCACGCCGCCGCCGATCACCGTGACCGGGGCGGCGGCCACGCCGGGAACCCCGCCTAGCAGGACCCCCCGGCCGCCGGCAGAAGCCTCCAGGCAGCGAGCGCCGGCCTGGATGGCCAGGCGGCCCGCCACCTGGGACATGGGGGCCAGTAGGGGAAGCCGGCCCCTGCGGTCGGTGACCGACTCGTAGGCGATGGCAGTGGCCCCGCTGGCCAGCAGGTCGCCGGCCTGGTCGGGGTCGGGAGCGAGATGCAGGTAGGTGAACAGGGTATGGCCGGCCCTCAGGCGGGCCCGCTCCTCCGCCAGGGGCTCCTTGACCTTCACGATCAGTTCGGCGACCTCGAAGAGCTCCTCGGCCGTGGGCACCACGATGGCGCCGCGGTCCTTGTACTCGTCGTCGTCGAACCCAGCGCCCGCACCGGCACCCCGCTCCACGTACACCTCATGGCCGCGGTCGGTGACCTCGCGGACGCTGTCGGGGGCCAGCCCGACCCGGCGCTCCTCGCTCTTGATCTCCTTGGGCACTCCGATGCGCATGTTGGACCCCTCCAGCCTGCGAGTCGAGTCAAGAAATAATACACGCGCCGGTGAGACGTATTCTGAGCAATATTGCCCTGAGTAGTGGCAGCAACGCTCATTGCTTGCACATGATGGCCGGTTCAGCGCAAACTATTCCCATGCACGAAATCGACTCGACCGATCGTCTCCTCCTGAACGAACTGCAGATCGACGGGCGGGTGTCACACGCCGAGTTGGCATCGCGCATCGGTCTGTCCACGTCGGCATGCCACCGGCGGGTGCGCCGGCTGGAGGCCGACGGCGTGATCGACGGCTACGTCATGATCCTGGACACCGAGGCCATCGGCAGGGATCTGGACGTGTTCGTGGAGGTCTCGCTGGTCAGCCAGAGCGAGGATTCGCTGCGCCGCTTCGAGGAGGACGTGCGCGACTGCCCGGAGGTCATGTCATGCCACCTGGTGGCGGGCGACGCCGACTACCTGGTGCACCTCGCCGTGCAGGACCACCGCGACTTCGAGCGCATCCACAACCAGCACCTGTCGCGGCTCGCGGGCGTGGCCCGGCTGCGCTCCAACTTCGCCATCCGCACCGTTTACCGGACCACCCGCCACCTGCTGTAGCGGCCCGAGCGGCCGGTGACCGCAGCGAACAAGAGCGGGAGTTCAGGTCGCCGCTTGGCCGCGGCGCTCAGATCGGGCGCTCAGCTGGTCTGGGTGCCGACCGTCAGATCCTTGTAGGGCACGCCCCGGTCGACGCCGATGTCGCGGGGCAGTCCCAGCACGCGGTCGCCGATGATGTTGCGCTGGATCTCGGTGGTCCCGCCCGCGATCCCGGCCTGAAGCGATGTGAGGGCCTGGCGCTGCCAGAAGGCGTCGGCCTCGTCCTCCCAGGCCACACCCGAGGCTCCGGCTATGGCCATGGACACTTCCGTGTGCAGGTCGGCGATCTCGACGGTGGCCAGCTTTCCGATGGAGCCGCCCGGTCCGGGGGTGCGTCCCGCCCTGAGCTCGGCCCTGGTACGCATGGCCACCAGCGACAGGCAGGTCTCGAGGGTGCGCAGCCGCATCAGCTTCTGGCGCAGGGCCGGGTCGTGACTGAGGCCGCGCTTGCGGGCCTCCCGGATGAGCCGGTCCGTCCGGTCCGTGGTTATCCCGCCGGTGGTGCCGGACCCGATGGCCACCCGCTCGTACATCAGCATGGCCGTGGCCATGCGCCAGCCGTTGTTCAGGTCGCCGATCAGGCTGCCGGCGCCGATGCGCACGTCGGTGAAGAACACCTCGTTGAAGTGGGTGCCGCCGTCGATCTGGTGGATGGGCCGGACCTCCACGCCGTCGGCGTCCATCGGCACGATGAACATCGAGATCCCGGCGTGCTTGGGGACGTCGGGGTCGGTGCGGGCGATGATGATCCCGTAGGCGCACAAGTGCGCCAGCGTGGTCCACACCTTCTGGCCGTTGATGATCCATTCGTCGCCGTCGCGCTCGGCCCGGGTCTGCAGGCTGGCCACGTCGGAGCCCGCACCGGGCTCGGAGAACATCTGGCACCACACGTCCTCGGCGGAGATGATGCGAGCCAGATAGGCCGACTTCTGGGCGTGGGTGCCGTACTCGGCCATCATGGGCAGGCACATCCCGTGGGAGATGAGCAGGTCGTAGGTCATGTTGGGGTAGGCGCTGTAGGTGTCGCGCCATGCCCTCTCGTGGGCCTTGGTCATCCCCGCGCCGCCGTAGGTGACGGGGTAGGTGAGCCCCGCCAGCCCCTCGTCGGCCAGAGCCTTCTGGAAGCGTTGGGCTGCCCGCAGACGCGACTCGCCCCGCGGGTCTCCACGTCCGCCCAGGGAGATGCCGGTGGCGTGCTCATCCAGGAAGGCGCGGCAGCGGGCCCGGAACGCCTCGTCTTCGCCGGGGGGTAGGACGTCGTCGGCCATCGCGCTCAGCGTAGTGGCGGCTGCGCTACTCGCTCGGCCTCTCGGGGGTCTCAGAATTCGTTGACGACGGCTACGCCGCTGGCTCCGAAGCCGGCCATGGTCTCGAAGGCTGCGGGCAGGTCGTCGAGGGCCATGGTTCGGCTCACCAGCAGGCTGAGGTCCAGGCCGGTCTCGGCGATCAGGTCCATCAGGGCCGGGTATTGGCGGGCCGACATCCCCTTGGTGCCGAGCACCTCCAGCTCTTTCATTATCACGGTGGCCATCGGGAGCGCGGTGGCCCGCGCCGACAGCAGTCCGGCTTGCACATGGCGGCCCTGCTTGCGCAGGCCGCGCACCGAGTTGGCGGCCACCTCGTCATTGCCGAGCGCGTCGACTGACACGTGGGCGCCCCCTCCGGTGGCGTCGCGCACCGCACCTACCGTGGCCCGTCCGTTGTCGGGATCAGCGGAGACGGTTGCGGTCGCTCCCATGGCCGACGCCAGCGCCAGGGCCCGATCCTCGATGTCGATGGCCACGACCCGGGCGCCCACGGCTGCGCCGACCAGCACCATGCACAGCCCAAGCCCGCCGCAGCCGTGCACCGCCAGCCATTCGCCGGCGTCGAGGCGGGCCCGTTCGATCAGCGCCCGGTAGGCGGTAATCATGCGGCAGCCCAGGATCGAGCCGTGCTCGAACGAGAGGTCGCCCGGCAGCTCGGCCAGATTGGTGTCGGCATGGGCGATGGCGCAGTAGCGGGCGAAGGAGCCCCAGTGGGTGAAGCCGGGCTGGAAGTAGTTGTCGCAGATCTGCTCATTGCCGGCGTGGCACTGCTCGCACGCGCCGCACCCGCAACAGAACGGCACGGTCACCCGGTCTCCCGCCGACCAGCGGCTGGTGTCCGGCCCGGCCTCGGCGACCACTCCCGCCAGCTCGTGGCCGGGCACATGCGGCAACGCCATGGTTGGGTCGTGGCCATGCCAGGCGAACAGGTCGCTGCGGCACAGTCCGGACGCTCGAATCTCGATCACTACCCCGTCACTGGGCACGGCCGGATCAGGAAGGTCCTTTACCGTGATCGGTCCGTTGAACTCCTCGTAGATCGCACCGCGCACCCGTCAACCGTACAACGCGTTCGCGGTGGGATGCTCTCACTGGATTCGGACGTCCGACGGACGTCTGACGCCCCGGGATCACGCCCCGGGATCACGCCCCGGGACAACGCCCCGGGATCACGCCCCGGGACCCCGGGATCATGCCACAGCGGGTGTGGCATCGTGGGGCGGTGATCACGGTCGCGACAACCGAAGCTGAGCTTGCCGGGGTGTGCAAGCGTCTCGTGGACCTCGGTGCTCGCCCGGTAGAGGTGGTGGCGCCCAGCGACACCCGCCGGGTGGTGCTGGCCTCGGTGGACGACGAGCGGAGCGAGGCAAGCCTCGTCGCGTCGCTTCGGGCCGAGGGCGCGATGGCGGTGACGAGGCCGGACGGGGGCGCTCCACTCCAAGCGTGGCATCGAGACACCCGTCCCGTCACGATCGGCGAGCGGATCAGTGTCTGCTTGGCGTGGTCGGAGCACGAACGCAGACATCTTGAGAGGTTGATCGAACTCGGACCGGGCGGATTCGGCAGCGGCCACCATCCCACGACCCGGCAGGTCGTCGAGGAGCTGGTGGACCGGATCACCGGTGGCGAGCGGGTTCTCGACGTCGGCTGCGGAAGCGGCATTCTCGGACTCTGCGCGCTCGAGCTCGGCGCCGCCAGGGTCGTCGCGGCAGACCTCAAGCCTGATGCCGTCGCCGCGGCGCAACGCAATGCGCAGGCCAACGGCATGGCCTGCCGGCTGGAAGCGACGCTCGCGGCGGTGGGTCGCATCGATGGCCCCTTCGACGTGGTCCTGGCCAACATCGCGCGGGCAGGGATCGTCGAGCTCGCCTCGGAATTGGTCTCGCATGTGTCGCCGGGCGGTTGGCTGGCGGTGGGCGGGATCTCGCCGTCGCAGTGCTCGCAGGTCGCCGACTTCCTCCGCCCTCTGACCGAAGTCGCCCGCCGAACGTCCGGTGAGTGGGCGACGCTCGTGCTTGCCCGACCAGGCCGGAGCGGTCGCTGGAAAATCGGCGCAGCAGATCGACACAGAGCTGGTGCTGCCGGGCTCTGAAGTGTTCGATAGGAGTTGGCGCGATCACTTGTGGTTCAATTGGTGGCTGTGTCAGGGGAATACGGATCCGCCAGCGGCGAAACGCCGCGTCGCCGAAGCGGAACACATGAGACGACGGAACGGCTGCTGCGGGCCGCGGCCAGCGAGTTCGTGGAGCACGGCTTCGACGCAGCCCGCGTCAGCGCCATCGCTCGTCGCGCCGGGCTGACATCGGGAGCGGTCTACGCGCGCTGGCCCAACAAGAGCGATGTGATGGTGGCCGCTCTCGAGTACATCTTCCAGCAGAGCCTGCTGGCGAGCCGGATCAAGAAGTCGGGCGTCGACGGGATGAAGCCACCGGACGTGATCGAGACTTTGGGAGCGAACCTGCTGGAGCCTGATGAGTCACGAGACGTACTGGTGCAGGTCTTCGGCAGCGCGCGCAACAACGAGAAGATCAAGGAGTGCCTGCTGACGTACCTGAACCAGGACGCCCAGCAGATCACCGAGGTCGTCGAGGAGAGCAAGCAGGCCGGTCTCGTCGACCCCGAACTGAGCACGGCCGCGATGTCGTTGATGTGCCGGGCGACCGCGCTCGGCGCCCACCTGCTCGTGTCGGCCGGGCTCGACGATCGCTACGTCCCGACCCAGGACGAGTGGAACCGGCTCATCTCGACCCTCATCGGCGCGACAGCTCCGCGTAGCGGCTAGCCGAAGGCGGGCATCACCTCGTCGTGGATCAGTTGCAACTGGCCCTGCACGTCGGGCACCTCGATGTCGCGTCCGGTGAAGGCGTTGAGCAGGAACGAGTCGGTGATGCAGGCGATGAAGTGGTTGACGCCGCTCGGCTCGATGTCCGACTTGATCTTGTCGACCACCTCGTCGGGGGTGCCCGCCACTGACAGCTTCTCGGCGATGTCGGGCGTCATGCTGTCGATGGCTCCCTGCACGTCGCCGTCCCCGAAGGCGTCGAGGATGGGTTGCACGTCGGCCTGCGACACGCCGTGGCGCTCCATCTGCTCCACCGCCATGGCCGGGATGTAGAACGCCCCGATGGTCTGGGCCGCCTGCTTGGCCTCGATGGCGAACACGTTCCACACCGCGATGTCCAAATCCTGCCAGTTCTTGCCGGCCCGCTCCGCGCCGATCCGCAGGTTGTCCACCATGTAGTTGCACGCCTCTGGGGAGTACTGGGCGAAGGCGTGGGTGCCGTCGGAGAGCTCGCCGGCGGCCTGGAACGACTTCGGGCCCCGCAGGGCGCCGATCAGCAGGGGCAGGTGCTCCTGCACCGGGCGGGCGAAGGTGAACAGCCCGGCGTAGTTGAAGAACTCGCCGTCGAAGGTAAGCGCGCCCTCGTCCAGGAATGTGCGCATCACCTGGTGGGCCTCCTTGACGCGTGACAGCGGCTTGATGCCCGTCCAGTCCGTGGCGTACTGGGCCAGCAGGCTGAAGTTGCCGCTGGAGATGACGCACTCGGCCCGCCCGCCGGTCAGCTCGTCGAGGGTGGCCACCGCCTGGGCGACCAGGGTCGGCTCCCGCAGGGCGACGGGGGCTAGGCTGGGGCCCATGCGGATCCGGCTGGTGTCCGACGCGGCCGCGGCGAACAGCACGTACAGGTCCTTGTGCCAGGTCTCGTCGGCGGCGTAGACCCCGTAAAAGCCGAGTTCGTCGGCGGTCTTGATGTGCTCCAGGGACTCCTGTAGCGGATAGTCGGGCAGGGTTACGAAGCTGAACCTCATCGCTCCTCCTTGGCGATCCGATGGGGGAGCCGCGAACCTAGACCACAATGGGCCTGCCGTCGAGATCGGCGGTCCGGGCCGGACAACCCGGCTAGCAGGGGATCGGCAGGGGCCCAGCAGGGGAGAGGCGACGCCGCCATGATGAGCCCGGAGTCACTGGCTGCGGCCGACGGCAACATCGTCCGCTGGTTCGAGCAGGACTTCGGCGGCCGCGTGGTCGACCTGGCTCGCCAGACACGCTGGCGCCCGGTCTGGTTCGCGACCGTCGACCGCGACGGCACGCGGCACGAGCTTGTGGTGCGGGGCGACCGCACCGACATGCCGCTCATCTTCCCCCTCAAGCACGAGATGACGTTCCAGCGGCTTCTGGGGGAGCACGGCATCCCCGTGGCGACGGTCCGGGGCTGGATCGACGAGCCCATGGCGTTCGTGATCGACCGCGTCGGCGGTCAAGAGCACTTCGCGGATACCAGTGATGAGGACCGGGCCGCGGCCGTGGACGACTACCTGGCCGTCCTCGCCCGGCTCCACGCACTGCCGGTCGAGCCGTTCGTCGCGGCCGGGATCCGGCGGGCCGCCGACCCCTCGGAGGCCGGCCTGGTGGGGCTGCGGCGCTACGAGGAGCACTACAGGACGCTCAAGCAGCACCCCGACCCGTTCCTGGAGTTCTGCTTGGGGTGGTTGCGGCGCAACCCCATCGACACTGCCGGCCGGGAAGCCCCCGTCGTGTGGGACTCAGGCCAGTTCCACCATCGCGGCGGCAGGATCCTGGCGGTGCTGGACCTCGAGCTGGGCCATCTCGGCGATCCCATGATGGATCTGGCCGCCTGGCGCATGCGCGACACCATCGTCGGCTACGGCGACATGAAGCAGCTGTACGCCCGCTACGAGGAGCTCTCGGGCACGCCGGTCGACCTGGACGCCATCCGCTGGCACCACCTGGCCTTCACGCTGTCGAACCAGCTGGCCTACAGCCACGCCCGGCGCGACCCGTCGCCGGCGTCGGATCTGATGACCAACCTGCACTGGTGCTGCGAGACCAACCTGTTCGCCACCGAGGCGTGGGCCGAGCATCTCGGCATCGGGCTGCCCACGGTGGAGATGCCCGAACCCCGGTTCTCCACGGCCGATGTCGGCCATGGGCACCTGGTGCGGGCGCTGCGGTCGGCGGGGTCGCTGGCTGCTGACAGCCTGTTCGTCCAGCATCAGCTGCGCACACTGTTCCGGCTGGCTCGCCATCTTCAGCGCTGCGATGAGATCGGCGACGCCCTCAACCAGGCCGACCTGGACGACCTTGAGCGGCTGCTCGGGGCCCGCCCCCACGACTGGCGTGACGGCGAGGCCAAGCTGGAGGCCTTCGTGCTGGCCGACACCGCCGGCCGGCACGACGCCGAGTTGGTGCGGCTGTTCCACAAGCGGAACCTGCGGGCCCACATGCTGCTGGGCCCGGCCGACTCAGCCATGACCCACCACCACACCATCCAGAAGTTCTGACCTTCAGGGATCGACGCGAACGGGAGCCGGGCCACGTCGTGCCGCGGCCCGGCTCCCGTTCTGGGGGTGTGATCGTCGCGGGCTCAGCCGCGAGCGTTGGTCAGCCAGATGTCGACCAGGGCTCGGTTGTCGGCGATCCATGCGGCCGCATCGGCTTTGGCGTTGGGATTCGCCTTTGCGTTCTGGGCTGCGATGTCAGCCAGCGGGATCTGCACCTGTTCGAGCAGGCGCCGGATGTCGGCGTTGTTGTCGAGGAATTCGCTGTTGCCCACGGCGCGGATGCTGTTGACCGGCCATCCGAGGTTGCAGGGGTTGCTGGCGCAGCCGGCGAGGCCGCGGACCTCGGTGGTGCCCTCGTCGTCTTCGAGGGCGGGCGACTCCAGCCAGACCGCGTCGACACCTGGTGCGAGTGCCTCGTAGGTCCAGTTGGGCGTCCAGGCGTAGAACAGCACCGGGTCGCCGGCCGCCACTCTGTCCTGGACTCCCTGCATCAGCTCGCCGTAGGCGGCTGACACCTGCTCCACGTTGGAGCCCCAGCCGAGTTCGGCGATGTGGTTGTCGATGATTGTCTGGCAGCCCCAGCCCTCGTTGCATCCGATCAGGTCGGCGAGGCCGTCGCCGTCCTGGTCGAACACCGCGGCGACCGATGCATCGGCCAGCTGGCTCATCGAGGCGATGCCCATGCTGTCGGCGGTGGCCTTGTCGATCATGTACCCCTGGAGAGCACCGGACTCGACCTGGTACCCGACCGCCTCGATGCTGCGATCGTATTCCAGGCCGGCGGCCGTCTCAGCCGTGAGGTAGATGTCGTGGGTCGGGAACCAGCCGTTCGCCCACAAGTCGTACTGCCCGCTGTCCAGAGCCGGATAGAAGGAGTACGGATCGAGGGTATGAGCGGCCGGGTCCGTGACCGTGTAGCCGAGTTCGCCAATGAGCTGGGCGTAGACCTCGGCCTGCATGTAGCCGCTGGACCAGGTGGCCCGGGCCATGGACACCGTCTGGTCCTCCTCCTCGCCGCTGAAGATCACGACGAGGGTCACGACGACCAGAGCGGCCAACGCTCCGACCAGGACCACGGCATTGCGCTGTTGCTTCTTCATTTCGAGCCTCCTCCCTTCTCAAGCCGGCCCGTCACTGTTTCGCCCCGTCGGAGAGCCGTTCCTTCACTTGGGCGATCAGGCCGCTGTGCTGGGCGCGGAAGATCTGTTCGTCGTAGTGGCTCTCGAGCAGGTCGAGTTCCTCGGTGAAGGCCTTCTTCATGCTCCAGCACATGATCAACAGGATCACTGAGAAGGGCAGTCCGATCGAGACCGCCGCGGTCTGCAGGGCGCCCAGCCCGCCGCCGATCAGCAGAGCGATCGCCACCAGGCCCTCCATCACTGCCCAGAAGACCCTCTGGGGCTTGGGCGAGTCGAGCTTGCCGCCGGACGTGAGGTGGTCGACCACCAGCGATCCGGAGTCCGAGGAGGTCACGAAGAACGAGATCAGCAGCAGCACGCCGATGAACGAGACGATCCCGGTGAGCGGGAACGCCTCCAGCATGTCGAACAGGGCGGTGGCCACGTTCTCGTTGACCGCGGTGGCCACGTCGCGCGCTCCGGTCATCTGCAGGTTGATTGCTGAGCCGCCGAAGACTGACATCCACAGGAAGCACAGGATCGACGGCAGGAAGATCACTCCCACCAGCAGCTCGCGCACCGAGCGACCCTTGGAGATCCTCGCGATGAACATTCCCACGAACGGCGACCACGAGATCCACCATCCCCAGTAGAAGATCGTCCACC
>JAGWAO010000063.1 GCA_021296315.1 Acidimicrobiia bacterium
CTTCGCGGGCGGCGACATCGTGGCTGTCGACGGCCGGGCGATGACCCCGGGCCAGGTGCTGGCCGCCCTCAACGAGGTGGGCGCGGCCAACGGCGTCGGACGGATCGACATCGTGGAGAACCGCTACGTGGGCATGAAGAGCAGGGGCGCGTACGAGACGCCGGGCGGCACGATCATGCTGCGGGCCCACCGGGCCATCGAGTCGATCACCCTCGACCGGGAGGTGGCCCACCTCAAGGACGAGCTGATGCCCCGCTACGCGGGGCTGATCTACAACGGCTACTGGTGGAGCCCGGAGCGCAGGATGCTGCAGACCGCCATCGACTACAGCCAGAGCAGCGTGAACGGCGAGGTCCGGGTTCGGCTCTACAAGGGAAGTGTCGACATCGCCGGCCGGCGCTCCGACGACTCGCTGTTCGACTACAGGACGGTGACCTTCGAGGAGGACGAGGGGGCCTACGACCAGGCCAACGCCACCGGATTCATCGCGCTGAACGCTTTGCGGCTGCGCAATCTTGCCCTCAAGCAAGCCGACAAGGGGGGCTAGCGATGGACGACTCAGCGACCCTGTGGCACGGGCGGTTCGACGGCGACCCCGCCGGGGTGCTCCGGGCCCTCAANCAGGATGTTCCGCGAGGACATCGCGGGGTCGCGCGCCCATGCCACGATGCTGTCCTCGGTCGGGCTGATCAGCGGTGACGAGCGTGACGCCATCTGTGCCGCGCTCGACACCGTCGAGGCCGAGATGGCTGAGGGCCGCTTCGTCGCCGCGCCCGGTGACGAGGACATCCACACCGCGGTGGAGCGGCGGGTCACCGAGCTCACACCGGCCGGGGCAAAGCTCCACACCGGTCGCAGCCGCAACGACCAGGTGGCTGCCGATCTGCGGCTCTGGACCCGGACTGCGCTGGGCGACGTCGCCCGGGGCGTGCTCGGGCTGCAACAGACGCTGCTGAGCCGGGCCACGGACGCCGGCACGGCACTGCTGCCCGGGTACACCCATCTCCAGCAGGCTCAGCCGTTGCTGCTGGCCCACCATCTGCTGGCCCATGGCTGGGCTCTGGCCCGCGACACTGACCGGCTGGCCGAGGCCGGGCGCCGGGCCGACGTCTCCCCGCTGGGGGCGGGCGCTCTGGCTGGGTCGTCGCTGCCGCTGGACCCTGAGCGGACCGCAGCCGAGCTCGGATTCGCGTCCGTCTTCGACAACAGCCTCGACGCGGTCGCCGACCGCGACTTCGTGCTCGACGCTCTCTACGCGTTGGCGGTGCTGGGTGTGCACCTGAGCCGGATCGGTGAGGAGCTGGTGATCTGGGCGTCGTCGGAGTTCGGGTTCGTGGAACTCGACGACACTTACGCGACCGGCTCGTCGATGATGCCCCAGAAGAAGAACCCCGACGTGGCCGAGCTGGCCCGGGCCAAGGCCGGTCGGCTGATCGGGCACCTGACGGGGCTGCTGGCCACTCTCAAGGGCCTTCCGCTGGCCTACGCCAAGGACCTGCAGGAGGACAAGGAGCCCCTGTTCGACGCGGTCGACACCGTCATGCTGACGCTGGCCGCCCTCGACGGGCTCCTGGCCACCGCTCGCTTCGACACAGACCGGATGGCCGATGCCGCCTCGTCGCCGTACGCGGCGGCCACCGACCTGGCCGAGTGGCTGGTGGCCGGTGGGACGCCGTTTCGCCAGGCCCACGCCGCAGTCGGCGATCCGGTAAGACGCTCGCTGGCGGGAGACGGGGCGCTGGTCGACCTGGTCGCCGCCGATGGCCGGTTCGGTCCAGAAGCCGCTGCCTTGCTGGAGCCGGGCGCTTCGGCGGCTCGCCGCACGACGCGCGGCGCAGGCGGTCCGGAGGCGGTAGCCGCCCAGATGGAGCGCTTCCGGCAGCGGATCGAGACCGACGCAACCCGCCTGGGGTGAGCACCAAGAGTCTTGGGAGGGACTTCTATGCCAGAAACGCGCTCGAAGTCGCGCCCGAGTTGCTCAACAGAGTGCTGCTGGCGCCGGGCGGCCGCGCCGGCCGGATCGTGGAAGTCGAGGCCTACCGGGGCTCAGACGATCCCGGCAGCCATGGCTACCGGGGCCGGACCAAGCGAAACGACACGATGTTCGGACCGCCGGGCCATCTGTACGTGTACCTCACCTACGGCATGCACTGGTGCGCCAACGTGGTCGTCGAGACCGACGGCGTGGCCGCAGCTGTACTGCTGCGGGCGCTCACACCGCTGCAGGGCCTCGACGCCATGTACACCGCCCGGGGCCCGGCCGCCCGCCGCGACCGCGATCTGTGCAGCGGTCCTGCCAAGCTCACCCAGGCGCTGGGAATCGACGGCGACCTCGACGGTGCCGACCTAGTCAGTGGCGACCGGGGCGTGACCATCGCGGATGACCAGGAACCGCCACCACCGTCCCCGGCCGTCACGACAAGGATCGGTCTCACCAACGGTGCCGACCTCCCGTGGCGCTTCTGCGTCGCCGGAGCAGCCGACCTCTCCCGCCGATCCGGTGCGAGCTAGACGTCGCCCGGTACCTGACAGTTGTCCATGTTGTTCAGGCGGGAGAAGCCGTCCATTCGCTCGGTGTAGGTGCTGCCCTCGGTCATGTCGACCAGCAGGAAGCGCAGCTCCCGATCGGGCGTGTCGTCGTCGGCTGTGCGCAGCCGGTTCGAGTGGCTGCGGCGGTCGGCGATGTAGACCCCCCAGTCGGTGAGCCAGTCACCGACGAGGTCCGCGTCGGGGGGCCCGTTGCTCTCGGTGGATCCTGACAGCGAGGCTTCGGCTCTCAGGCGCAGGTCGGTCACGAGCGCCTCTACCTCGTCGGTTCCTCGGTCCACCTGGTCGGCTCGCTCCGCCCGGGAACCTGCCTGGCGGGCCGTGGGCAGCGCGGCAATGGCCGTCTGGGCCTGGGCGCAGCGCTGGTCGGCCCACTGCGCGAAGTCGCGGTCGTCGAGGCGGGCCGGGTTCTCGGTGCGGGCCCACGGCGAGAACGCCCACGCCCAGAACACGAAGCTGCCGACTACGAGCAGGCCGCCCAGCCACCGGCCCAGCAGCCGCCACCGCCTCGGGCCCGATCCTGTGGCCAAATCGCCGCCCGCGCCGGCCGCTGCAGCCGCATCCGCCCCTTCGGTGGTCACAGGTCCGTGTTCACCCAGATCTCGACCGAGCTACGCGGCTCCACGGAAGCACCGGCGGCGGGCGACTGCTGCCACACGACGCCGGGCTCGCCCCCGAAGCGCTCGGCTCTCTCGTCGAAGAACGGTTCGATGTACACCTCCACGCCCAACTCGGCCGCGGCCAGCACTTGGCGCGCCTCGGCCTCGCTGAGGCCGACCACGCTGGGCATGGCGATGATCGTCGGCAACTCCGGAGCCACCGCAACCTCCACCGTGACGGTGATCCCGCCCCGCTGCAGCGATAGCGCCGCGGGGGCCTGCCCGATGATCGTCCCCTCCGCGAACTCCGCGGTCTCGACCTCCACCGCGGCCAGCCCGAGGGTGAGCTCACCCAGTTCGGCAGCCATCTGCTCGGCATCCCAGTCCCGGCCCACCAGGTCGGGAACCTCGACCGAGTCGAGTTGCGGTGGGTCCGTGGGCGGAGCGGGCGCGCTGACCGGGGGAGCGGGCAGGTTGACGGCGGGAATCCCGTCGTGGGCCGAGAGCATGATCTCGCGCCAGATCTGGGCCGGATACGTGCCGCCCGACACTCTGATGTCGGTGGTCGGGGGAACCATGGGGATCTGGGCGTCGGGGAAGCCGACCCACACTGCAGCAGCCCGTTGCGGTGTGTAGCCGACGAAGGTCGCGTCGGCGTAGTTCTGGGCCGTGCCCGTCTTGCCCGCGGCCGGCCGGTCGATGGCCGCCCGGTGGCCGGTGCCCTGGGTGATGGCTCCCTGCAGCACCCAGGTGATCTGGTTGGCGACGGAGGAGTCGAGCACGGGCACCGCGTCGGGGACGTGGCGGTAGAACGCGGTTCCGTCGGGTTCGATGATGCTGGTCACCAGCACCGGTTCGGCCCGCCGCCCCGAGCGGGCGAAGGTGGAGAACATCGTGGCCAGCTCGACGGTGTCGACGTCCTCGGTGCCCAGCACGCCGGCGCACACCGGCGCGATGCTGCTGGGCTCCAGACCGAGCCTCTCGGCCATGGTCACGAAGTTTGCCGGGCGGATGTCCACCATCAACTGGGCGTACACCGTGTTGATCGAGCGTTGCGTGGCCTGGATCAGGTTCGCTTCCACCGGCGCCTCGGGCTCCGAGCCCAGCCCGCCCCTGATCGTCCAGAGCGGTCCGCAGACGTCGGAACGATCGATCTCCAGCTCGTCCGGTGCGTCGTAGGTCTTGGTCACCGTGAAGCCTCGGGTCAAGGCGGTGGCCAGCGCGATCGGCTTCATGGCCGATCCTGCCTGCCTGCCCTTGCCGCTGGCCAGATTGAACTTGGCATCGGTGTCATCGCCGAAGAAGTCGCGGCCGCCGACCATGGCCAGCACGTGGCCGTCCTCGTTGCCGCCCAACCCCAGCACCGTTGCCGCCGCGTCGGGATTGATCCCGTTGTCGGGGAGGATCGCCTCCACCGCAGCCTCGGCGCTGGCCTGCAGGCCCAGGTCGATGGTGGTGTGGATGTCCAGGCCTCCCTCGAACAGGAGCTGGGTGCGGTACTCACGCGTCGGCCCGAAGGCATCGTTGTCGAGGAACCACTGCTTGACGTCCTCAACGAAGTGGGCGGCCGGGTAGCGCACCTCGAGGATCGGGATGTCCTCGATCAGCACGATCGGCTCGTTGTAGGCCCGGTCGTGCTCGTCGATGGTGATGAAACCGTTGACCAGCATCCGATCCAGTACCAGGTTGCGGCGGCGCCGGGCGTCCTGGGGGTTGCGGTAGGGATCGAAGGCGCTGGGTCGCTGTATCAGCCCGGCCAGCAGCGCGGCCTGCTCCAGGGTGAGTTCGGTCACCTTCAGGCAGGCTTCGCTGCCGCGCTCGGCCCCAGTTGTGTCCAGTTCACAGGCGGGAGCGCCGAAGTACTGCCTGGCCGCGGCCTCGATGCCGTACGCGCCGTTGCCGAAGTACACCCAGTTCAGGTAGCGCAGCAGGATGAAGTCCTTGGTGAAGAACTGTTCGAAGCGCCGGGCCATGAAGAACTCTTCGATCTTGCGGGTCAGGGTTTCCTCGGAGCGGTCCAGGAACACGTTGCCTACGTATTGCTGGGTGATGGTGGAGCCGCCCTGGCTGATGCCGCCTGCGGCCACGTTGCTGCGGGCCGCCCGCAGGATGGCCTTGAGGTCTGCCCCGTCGTGCTCGTAGAAGCGCTCGTCCTCGATGGCGACGACCGCGTTGCGAACCACTTCGGGAACGAGGGCAATGTCGGTCACGTCGGTGCGGCGTTGCTCGCCCCGAAGTTCGGTGATGAGCACGCCGTTGCGGTCGTAGACGCGTGAGGACTGCGCGGTGGCGAGCTTGTCCACATCGAAGCTCACGTCGCGCAGCTCATACGAGCAGCCCGCCGCCAACACCGACACCAGGGCTGCGATGGCCGCGATCAGCATCAGTCGCCCCAGAGGCCGAGCAGGCGGGCGCCGACCACCTGTTTCTCCCGCGAGGCCGTGGCCCGAGCGGCCCGTGAGCGAAGTGAACAAGAGCGGGGAACACCACACCGGACAGCGACAGCCTCGAAACCAGCTGACGCTCGCTCTACGCACGGCCTCATTGTGCTGCACGGGGCCAGCCGAACCACTCATGATGTTCTTAGGCGCCGAGCGGGGACATCGTCCGTGCGGGCCGGCACGGGCCGCGTCGGTAGGCTGAACTGCGATGGTTGACCTGCTCGACGACCTGCGCGCCCGGGGGCTGGTCCATGACCACACCGATGAGGCCGGGTTGACCGAACTGCTCGAGTCGGGCCCCGTCACCCTGTACTGCGGCATCGATCCCAGTGCCGACAGCCTGCATGTCGGCCATCTTGTGGCTGTGCTGGTTCTGCGCCGCTTCCAGGAGGCCGGCCACCGCCCGCTGGCGCTGGTGGGCGGGGCCACTGGGATGGTCGGCGACCCCAGCGGCCGCTCCGACGAACGGGTCCTGCTCGATGCGGCCGCCCTTGCAGCGAACACCGCGGGCATCCGGGCCCAGCTCGAGTCGCTGTTCGACTTCTCCGGCGACAGCGCGGCTCGTCTCGTGAACAACTACGACTGGACGCGCGACGTGAGCCTGCTCGATTTCCTGCGGGAGGTGGGCAAGCACGTCACCGTCAACCAGATGGTGGCCAAGGACTCGGTGCGCAGCCGCATGTCCAGCGATCACGGGATCTCGTTCACCGAGTTCAGCTACATGCTGCTGCAGGCCTTCGACTTCTGGTGGCAGTTCGAGCACTACGGCTGCCGCCTCCAGGTGGGCGGCTCCGACCAGTGGGGCAACATCACCGCGGGAATCGACCTGGTCCGGCGCCGCAGCGGCGCCACCGTCCACGGCCTGACCTGGCCGCTGATGACCCGCGCCGACGGTCAGAAGTTCGGAAAGACGGCCGAGGGCACCGTGTGGCTGGACGCCGGGCGCACGCTGCCCTTCGAACTGCACCAGTACTTCGTGAACACCGACGACCGCGACATCGAGCGGCTGCTGTTGCAGCTCACGTTGCTGCCGGTGGCCGAGGTGGCCGAGATCATGGCCGCTCACGCCCCGGCCCCCCACGAGCGCAGAGCCCAGCGCACCCTGGCCGACGAGGTCTGCGCCCTTGTGCACGGTGAGGCCGCTGCAGAGCGTGCCCGGCTTGCGGCCGAGGTGCTCTTCGGGGAGCCGGAACTGTCGTCCGATCGGCTAGAGGCTGTGCGGGGCATCGTTCCAGAGACCGCGGTGGAGGGCTCGGTGCTGGACCGCGACGAGCCGGTGGTCGACGCGCTGGTCGCATCCGGGGTGTGCGCGTCGCGCTCCGACGCCCGCCGCACCATCGCAGGAGGCGGCATCCGCGTCAACGGGCGCCGGGTGGAGTCGGTTGCCGAAGGGTTCGACCTGGTGGACGGCCGCTACGCGCTGGTGCAGCGGGGCCGCCGGCAGCGTCATCTGCTGGTGGTGGACTGACCTCGAGCAGGACCCCTGGCAGGAACACTCCGGGCAGTCCGAATCTGGTTGTGTTAGTCGGCCGAGCACGCTAGGGTGACCGGCCTCCCCTGGCGGGGCCTTAGGGCGCGGCCGGGGGCGCAGTGCCATCGGTGCTATCGGGCCGGTTCTGACCGGTACCGCAATCGTCGCCGAGGGAAGATTGCTTCTTGAAAACGGAAGAGACGGACGCATAGCGAGTGCGGGCGTCGGTTCGGGCTGCGTGGCTCGAGGCGATGTCCGTCAACATTCGGTCCGGCATGCCTGCCGGACCGCCCGGCGCTTCGGCGCCGGGAGAGCCAAGGTCTCCCGCCCCAAGCGGCGAGGCCGGCTCTCTGGCCGCGAGGCTGCTCACGCACCCGCCTTAGGCGGGGAGCAGCCGAGCAATCCGATCGAAAGCCCGGCTTCGGCCGGTGCCGGAGATCTCGACGGAGAGTTTGATCCTGGCTCAGGACGAACGCTGGCGGCGTGCTTAACACATGCAAGTCGAACGAG
>JAGWAO010000012.1 GCA_021296315.1 Acidimicrobiia bacterium
TGGTGGCGTCGGGTCTCAGACCGCAGGTGTGGTCCCGGCCGGCCGACAGGGCGGTGAAGCGGCCGTCGGGAGGGTCGGACCTCCCGGCGTCGTTGGCGCCCCAGCACTCGATCTCGCCGTCCTTGCCCAACCCGCAGGTGTGCTCGCGCCCCGCGGCCACCGCGACGAACGGGCCGTCCCCGGACGGCGTCACAGCTTCGGCGGCCGGCTCCGGACCGCCGGCGTCGCGTTCGCCGGTTGCGGCATCGTCGAGCGGCTCAACTGGGGCGGGGGCCTCGCTAGGGTCTCCCGACCTGGACGGCTTCTCGCCCGAGCAGGCCGTCGCCGCCAGCAGGACGACTACTACGAGGCCACTTGCTGTCCTGCGCAGCCTCACGACTGGACGGTAGTCCACCGCACCGGATCGCCGAGCGGACGGGTGCAGGGGCCGGCTAGGCGTCCGGGATCACCGAGATGCTGGAGAAGCACATCTCGTCCACGGTTCCCTCGTTCCAGGTGATGTAGCGGGGCTCGGGCAGGTATTGAAGAGTTCGATCCCACCAGCACTCGAAGCGCACCATGTCGCCTCGCTCGATGCGGATGTCCGCGACCGGCTCGTAGTTGAGCTGCCACTCGAAGTCCCATACCGGGATGTCGAGCAGGATCCGCTCCTCGGGCGTGCCGGGGTGCAGTGTCATGCGGTAGGCCGCGCCGAACTCGTGCATGTGGCCGAGCACGGTGTGGATGGTGCCGGTGTCGCGGGCCGGCAGGTCACAGGAGCTGTAGCCGATGCTGCCATCGAGGTCGTCGTAGTCGTCGACGGTGCCGCGGCACTGCCCCAGAAGGAGGTCGGGGATGAACCGGGCGAACTCGTCGTACTTCTCGGCGATCTCGTCGAGCACGTTCGAGCGCAAGCACAGGTTGACGTAGCCGTCGATGGTCGTTTCCCGCTCGGCCGCGATGGCGGCCTCCTCGGGCGTGCAGGGGACCTCGGCCGGGGTGAGGTAGTTGTCGCCGGTGATGTGGGTCATGCCGGCAGCCACCTCGCCGCCGGTGGCGGTGTCGAGGATGATCCAGGAGCCGTCGGGCGGCGTGTCGTGGTCGTAGTGGTAGTGGATCTGGTTGACGATCATGTCGCCGGGCCAGAGGTAGATGCCGTACCCGTCGGGGTAGATGACAGGCGACTGGCCCGGCGCCCAACCCTGGATCGAGTAGACGCCCTGCGTGTTGAGCCCCGACAGTCCGAAGCACGTCCAGCCCGGCTCGTCGGCGAAGCCCTGGGCCGCCTCGATGCGGTCCTCGGCCGCGATCCTGGCTGCGACCTCGGCAGCCGCCTCGGCCGGCACCCGGTAGACGATGGCGTGGTGCACCACTTCCACCTGGTCGGGCCGGAACTCGAAGCCCTTGACCCAGGTGCCGTCGCCCTCGGGGTCGGCCACCTCGTGGACCTGGCAGCGGTAGTCGTCCTTCTTGACGGGCCAGCCGCCGGGCCGGGAGTAGCCGGTGTACAGGCCGTCGCGGGGCCCGATCTTCAGGTCCTCCTCCACACCGATGATGGCCTGGACACGGGCCACCAGCGGAGTGTCGGGCCGCACGTCGAGCCCGCCGCCGGCGTCGGCCCACTCCTTGATGGCGGCCTTCTCGGATTCGTCGAGCGACCAGTCGTGCACGAACTGGGGGCCCAGGTCCGAGGGCAGCCACGGCGGCATGAAGTTGACCCCGGTGACGAAGGCGATGTCGTCGGCGATGGCGGCCGCGTCGCCGGCGGTGTCGAGCGCAAGGGTGCTCCAGGCCGGGCCGCCGGTCGTGTGGCAGCTGACGCAGCGCGTCTCCAGGATGGGCTGCACGGTGCCCGAGAACCGGCCGACGGCGAACTCGGGGGTCGGGATCTCGTGGCGCAGGTCCCCGGTCGGATCCGAGCCGATCTCAACCCGGTCCGCGACCAGCTCGAAGGTCAGGGTCACCTCGTCCGAGGTGTGGGCCAGCCGGGCGATGTTGATGGGGCCGACGTAGTAGTCGCTGGTCAACACGGTGGTCGCCATGATGGCGGTGAGTGCGTCGGGAGCGACCCTGACGGTGCCGGTGAACGTCTCGGTGCGGGTCGTCTCCTTGACGGTCAGCTCGCCGGTGATGGCGACTTCGTAGGCCGCGCCGTCGGCGAACTCCGCGTCCAGTCCCTCAACCGACGTGGGTCTGAACCGCACGAAGGGCCAGTGGCTCGACTCCAGATAGTCGTGCCGGATGCGCTTGTCCCGAAGGGCGGAGTCGGACTGGAACATCTCCACGTTCACCACGATCTCGCCGACGCGGCTGGCGGCCAGATCGATGAGATTCACTGCGATCTCGCCGGCCATGACGGTGGTGGTGCCCACGGTGGTGCGAGACAGTCCGCCCAGACGCTCTTCGATGTGGTAGCTCGCCCGGGAGCCGGCCCCGGGCACGATGCGGTAGAGCCGCTCGGTCTCGGTGTCGAAGTCCTCGGGGTCCTCGATGTCGACGACCGCGGGGGCTACCACCGCGCCCCCGGTCACCAGATCATCGTCGTCGATCTCGCCGTCCACCGCGACGTCAACAGCGTCCACGGCCACATCCACGGCAGTCTCGACGGTGCCCAGCCACTGTCCCCGGGTCAGGAACGCGGCCACTCCCAACACCAGCACGGCCAGGATCGCAATCCGGCCTGCGTCAAGTCTCCGCCACCACGGCACGACTCAGTATGCCCCGCCGCCCACACGGCCGGTTCAAAGGAATTGGCAACGGTGGAGTCCCGTTCGGGCGTCGGTGGCTTCCAGTTCGGGCAGTCAGCCGGTGTAGGTCACTCCCTCGGGCGGCGGCCGCAGAGCGCCCCAGCATTCGACGGTGCCGTCCCATCGCAGCCCGCAGGTGTAGCCCTGGCCGACCGCGATCGCCGCGAACGCCCCGGCGGAGGGCGCTTCGTCGGTTCCCCAGCATTCGACGGTGCCGTCGGGACGCAATCCGCACGAATGCACTCCGGTCGAGACAGCCGTGAAAGTGCCGGCGGGGGCGTCGGTCTGTCCGTGCGAGTTGGATCCCCAGCACTGGGCGATGCCGTCAGGACGCAGCCCGCATGTGTGGCTCTCGCCGGCTGCGACGAACTGCTGCTGGTCGCGGAGTTGGCGCTCCGGAGGAGGCTGCCCCTGGCCGCTAGGTGCGACGGTAATGAATGACCCCTCCGGGGAATCCAGCCTCCCCGCGTGCGGGTTCCCCCAGCACTCGGCCTCGCCCGTATCGAGGATGCCGCAGTTGTGCGAGCTCCCTGCCGAGATGGCTGCAAAGGTGCCGGCGGGGGCGTCGGTCTGTCCGTGCGAGTTGGATCCCCAGCATTCGACGGTGCCGTCGTCCCGCAGGGCGCAGGCGTGGCCGACACCGGCCGTCACGGTCTGGAACGTTCCGTCGGGGACGTCGAGCACGCCGAAGCGGTCGAATCCCCAACATTCGACGGTGCCGTCGGGACGCAGGCCGCAGGCGAAGTAGTTCCCGGTAGCCATCGTGTCGAAGCGCCCGCCGGGCGGTTCCATCTGACCCACGAGGTCTGTGCCCCAGCACTCGACGGCGCCGTCTGTGCGCAGACCGCAGGTGTGGTTGCCGCTGGCGACCAGCGAGGCGAACTGCTCACCGGGCGGTTCGGCTCCCGCTACGAAACGCCGGCCCCAGCATTGGATGGTCCCGTCTGTGCGGAGCCCGCAACTGTGGTCGGCAGCGGCCGCGACCGTCTGGAACCGGCCGTCGGGCGCCGGGGTTGCGCCGTAGGCGTCCGATCCCCAGCACTCGGCTGTCCCGTCGGTGCGCACTGCGCACGTATGGTCTACCCCTGCCGCGAGCGTCGTGAAGGTCCCGCCGGGCGCGTCGGACTTGGCCAGGTAGTCGGAGCCCCAACACTTGACAGTGCCGTCGAGCCTCACCCCGCACGTGTGGTCGGCGCCGGCGGCGATGGCACTGAAGCGTTCGGTGCGCCTCTCGGCCTGACCCGATTCGTTGGCGCCCCAGCAGAGAACCGTTCCACCGTCGCGCAGGACGCACGCGTGACGGTGTCCCGCGGCTACCGCGGCGAAGTGTCCTCCGGGCGGGGTCAGGAGTTCGGCGTCGGAAGCTCCCCAGCATTCGACGTCGCCGTCGTCACGCAGAGCACACGTGTAGCGGGCGCCCACGGACACCGCGATGAACTCGCCGTCGGGCGGGTCAGCCATTCCCAGGAAGCTCTCGCCCCAGCACTCGATATCGCCGTCGGTGCGGATTCCGCAGTTGTGGCCAGGCCCCGCCGAGATCGCCTTGAACTGACCCTCGGGCGCGTCCAGCAGCCCGCTCCGGTTGACACCCCAGCAGTCGATTCCGCCGTCGGATCGGATGGCGCAGGTGTGCCAGAACCCGGCCGCCACCGCGACGAACGTCCCCCCGGCTGCCGGTGGCTTGAGCGGTTGAGGCTCGGTGGTCGTGGGAGGCTCGTTGACCGCGGCCGAGGCCGTCGCGCCGCTATTGCCGTCGCCGGTCGGGAGAGTGTTGGCGGGCGGCCCTTCAGAGCATCCCGCGGTTGCCAGCGCGAGCATGAGCAGCGCCCCGGCGCATCTCCCTGTCCAACGGGATCCTGTTCTTGACGTAGTTGACCTCATCTGGTGCGCACAACTACGTCGAGTGGGGGACGGTGCTTGCGGCAAGCCTGGAGCGCGGTCGTGCCTTCCAGTCGATGCGGTGATGATGCCTAGTATCGCGCCGTGGCTGAGTTCTTCACAGAGGTTGCCGAGCCGATCCGTTATGCCGGGCCGGACAGCGACGACCGCTGACATTGAGGTCAACCACGCCACGCTGTCGGGCCACGACTTCGCCCACGAGGTGACGGTGGCCGCCGCGGCAGGGATCTTCGGATCGGTGGACGCCAACCGGACGACCGGTTGGGCTGGGACACCGACCAGTTTCCCAACTCCGTGGACTAGATGGCTCTCGGCGTGTACGAGATCCTGCGAGCCGGGGGATTCACCACCGGCGGCTTCAACATCGACACCAAGCTGAGGCGCCAGTCGATCGACCGCACCGACCTGTTCCACGGTCACATCGGGGGGATCGACACCCTGGTCCGGTCGCTGCTGGTAGCCGCCGCGGCGCTCTCAGCGCCCGCGGGCGCGGACGGGGCTGTGATGGTGCATTCCCTCGGCCTCCGGTCACTCCAGCGGGAAGGGCAGCTGCAGCCACCAAGGCCGGTCGATGGGCTCGATACGGCTCACCCACTTGACCCACCAGAAGCCCCGGCGACCCGGCGCCACCAGCCGGACGGGCGCGCCGTGGCCCCGGCGCAGCGGCTCGCTGTTGTAGCCGATCGCGAGAAAGAGGTTCCCGGCGTCGCGAGCCGGGAACAGGCGGCTGTAGCCGGTCAGCGAGGTGACTTCCAGGGTGGGCCCGTCGATCCGAGGCATCAGCTCGGCCAGCGGCACCGCGTCCCACGACTGGCGGCTCCACCAACCGCCGGTGCAGTCGAGGTCGGCCTCGACCGGCCCGGCTAGGGCGTGCAGCGCTTCCAGGGCCACCGGCTTGCCCGCGACGGTCAGCTCCCAGTCGGAGGCGGGCACGCGGGGTGAGCGGTCGTTGAGCCACATGGTCGTCGGCATCTCCGACGGGTTGAACGAGGCGATCTCGTGGGAGCCGGTGAAGCGCCGGTTGTCGCCCACCACCAGCTGTTGGACTCCGTAGGCGACGCCCGCGACCGCGACCGCGGCCCCTCCGCCGATGAGGGTCCGGCGGTCGAGGTCGGTCATGCGGGGACGACCCGGGCGGCTCACGATGTGCCACACCACCAGCGGAGCCAGCAGCGCGGCCAGCAGGAAATGGGTCCACAGTGCTGACCAGTAGCCGACTCCGTGCCACAGCCCGGTGGCGTGCAGGATCCCGAGGACGACGGTGGCTGTGACGAGCACGCCGAGCAGAATCGACAGCCATCGGGTGGCCCGCCGGCGCTTCAGCCCGGTGCGCACCGAGCCTCTGAGCTTGGCCGGAGCCAGCGCCAGCAGGCTCAATCCGGCCAGCGCATGGATGATCGTCACCCAACGGGCCCAGCCCGAGCCCACACCCCAGGACATCAGGCCGCTCACCGCGGCCACCGTCGCGGCCACCCCTAGCAGCAGATCCACCCGTCGAGCTGTGAGCCATTGAGTACTTTTCATGCTATGTTGATCTGCATCACTATTGCCTGATGGCCTGGAGGGCTGAACATGATATGAGTGATTGGGGTTTCACGGTGGAGGAAGCGATCATCGGAGTCTTGGGAATGGGCCTGCTGGGAATGCTCGGCATTTTCCTGCAGGCCATACGGTCCGACATCCGTGCCGTGGGTACGCGCCTGGATCGGGTGGAGGAGCGGCTGGCCGGGATAGAGGCGACCCAAGCCGAGATGGGGGCGACGCTGGCCGAGCATGGCCGCCTGCTCGCTCAGATGATGGGCCACGGCGAGCGGATCGCCGCGCTGGAGGGCGGAGCCGGCGCCGGCTAGACCGGGCCCAGGACGGCGTCAGCGACCCGGTCCTCGCAGGTGGCTTGGTCCCACCAGGAGAGCTGCAGCTGCTTGGCTCGGCGGAAGTAGAGCTGGATGTCGTACTCCACAGTGAAGCCGATACCGCCGAACACCTGCTGGCACATCGCGGTGATGTCGCGGTAGGCGCGGCAGGCAAAGAGCTTGGCCATGGGGGCCAGCCGCCCGGTGGAGCGATCCGTGCTGTGGGCCCACGCCGCCTCGTAGACGAGGAGCTGGGCGCCATCGAGGGTGGTGCGGGCGTCGGCCAGGTAGTGCGAGATGGCCTGGAACTCGGCCAAGGCCTTGTTGAACTGCTGCCGCGTCTTGGCGTACTCGACGGTCGTCTCGAGCGCGTAGGTGGCACCGCCCACGGCCTGGGCCGCAGCCAGGATCGCTCCTGCGTGCATGACCCGCTGCCAGGCCTCCCAGCCCGCGCCTGCGGGCGCATCGGGCGGGCCCAGACGGGCAGCGCCAGGCACGGCCACGCCGTCGAAGGTCGCCAGGTACTGGGTGTCGGACGAGATCGACATCCGCTGCTCGATCGTCAGGCCCGCAGTGCCGGCAGGAACGACGAACAGGTCGAGGTCGGTGTCGCCGTCGCCGGTCCGGGCCAGCACGATGAACAGGTCGGCTGCCGCCGCGAACTGCACGTGAGCCTTCGAGCCTTCCAGCACGAAGCCGTCGCCGTTGGCCTGTGCCGCCAACTGCACGCCGCGGGGCTTGTATCCCCCTCCCGGTTCCAGCCATCCGACGGTGGCGATGCTGTCACCCGATGCAATGCCGGCCAGGAGTTCGGCCTGCTGCGCGGCTGTTCCGGCCTCCGCGATCGCCCCTGCTGACAGCACGCAGCTTACGAAGTGGGGCACCGGAGCCAGCGAGCGCCCTAGTTCCTCGTAGACGACCACGCCGTCGAGAAGGCTCATGCCGGAGCCGCCGGCGCTCTCGGGGACCATGAGGCCGCACAGGCCCAGCTCCCCCAGGCGCTGCCAGAGGTCCCGCGCGATGCCGTCGGGGTCGTCCTCGAACTCCCGCACCCGCTCCAGCGGGGAGAACTCGGCGCACAAGCCGCGCACCATGTCGCGCAGCATGTCCTGTTCCTGGGTGAAGTCGAGGTCAAGCATCAGTTCCTCCTCAGAGGCCGAGCGGGAGCGCGAGGCCGTGGCCTGAGCGGCCCGTGAGCGCAGCGCACAGGAGCGGGAAGCCCAGACCGAGCGGGAGCGCGAGGCCGTGGCCTGAGCGGCCCGTCATGGCTGCCAGTCCTCGCCGGAGCGCTGCCACGGGTTGTCATCGGCCGACATGGGCAGCGCCACCTTGGCCGTCCCCGTGGTGCAGGTGCGGTCGCCGGCCCGCAGCACCAGGTCCAGCTCGGCCCAGCCGCAGCCGGAATCGTCGATGGGCACGGCCGTCACCGTGGCCGCGATGGTCATGGTGTCGCCGGGGAAGACCGGGTCCTGCATGCGGAACGAGACCCGCCCCAGGCGGCCCCGGGGTCCGGTCCAGTCGGTGACGGCCCGCTCGATCCAGGCGAGCTGGTTGGGCGTGTTGAGGAAGATGTCGCGGGTGCCGTTGCGCTCGGTGGCGAAGCGGTAGTCGTGGTGCATGGGACGCCAGTCGCGGCTGGCCAGAGCGCCCAGCACAACGGTGGTGGCGGTCACGTCGTGGGTGAGTTCGGGCAGGGCGTCGCCCACCGACACCTGGTCGCGGGCCGGGTCCGGCTTGGCTCGCGGGCCGGGATCTTCCGCCGGGGGCTGTACCGCCGGCTTCGTTGCAGTCCCTGCCTGGTCGGCTGGACCGGCATCGCCGCGGCGGTAGCCGAAGCCGGTGTACGACTCGACGCCCACCAGGTCTCCGCTCTGGTTGTGGTACTCGACGTCGATCACCCAGAAGCGCCCGGTGCCCAGCCTGGTGGTCTTCGGCCCGCTCACCGATCTGAGCACCTGGCGATGGCTGATCATGTCGCCGGGGCGGACCGGCTCATGGAACACGATCGTGTTGTCGCTCATGATCGCCTCGGGCAGCTCCAGGCGTCTCTTGAGATCGAAGTGGACCCGCAGAGCGACCTGTTCCGTGGACGCGCCGGGCGCCCACCGGTGAGGCCGCATCCACAGCGAAAGCGTGCTGAGGGGCAGGATCCGGCCTCCGGCCAGCATCTCGGCCACGGAGGTGTCCCAATACAGCGGGTTGCCGTTCTCGGTGGCGGCCAGGGTGTTCCAGCCGTAGCCCAGCTCGGCGGGAAACTCCGCGGTGTCCGGGTACAGCGGGAGTCCGATCAGTTCGGCGATGTCGGCGGGCACGGTCCCGTCTGTCTCGACGGTCATGCGATCACCCCGGCGGCGACAAGGACCGCGATCCGGTCGCCGTGGTAGCCGGCCTCGGCCAGCAGTTCAGCGGTGTGGGTCTGGGCCAGATCTGGCAGATCGCAGGGTGACCCCGGATCTTCGGCTCCGGCCCAGACCGGGCCGACCTGTTCGATCGTGCCCTCGGTGGGGTGCTCGGCCTTGACGATCACGCCCCGGGCCCGGTACTGCTCGTCGGCCACGGCCTCGGAGATGCTGTTGACGGGGGCCACGCAGCAGTCGGCCGGGCCGAGACGCCGCACCCACTCATCCCGATCGGCCGAGGCCAGGACGGCTTCGATGGCCGCACGGATCTCGCCTTGGGCGGCATCGTCGGTCTGGGCGTCGATGTAGCGGTCGAGGCCCAGACCGCGGCACAGGTTGGCCCAGAAGGCGGGCTCGATGGCGGCCACCGACAGGAACCGCCCGTCGCCGCAGGCGTAGACGCCGTAGCAGGCGTAGCGGCCGGTGAGGATGTAATGGCCGGGACCCGGCTCGGCCCCGGTGGCGAGGTGCTCGTCGGCGTACAGCGACATCATCCCGATCGCTCCGTCGGCCACCGACACATCGAGGTACTCGCCCCGCCCGGTGCGCTCCCGGCGCATCAGGGCGCCCATGACGGCCAGCGCGGCGTGCATCCCCCCCGCGGCGATGTCGGCCACCGTCGCGCCGGGCAGGGCGGGGGCGCCGCCGCCGTCGCGGCCGCCGCAGTGCAGGTATCCCGAGACGGCCAGGTAGTTCAGGTCGTGGCCGGCCCAGTCCCGGCGGGAACCGGTCTGGCCGTAGCCGCTGGTGGAGCAGTAGACGATTCGCTCGTTGACGGACCTGACCGCGTCGTAGCCGATGCCCAGGCGGTCGACCACGCCGGGGCGGAAGCTCTCCACCACCACGTCGGCACCGCAGACCAGGTCGAGGAAGGCGCCCCGCCCGTCCTCGGTCTTGAGATCAATCAGGGCCCGCCGCATGCCTCGGTGCCCGCCGTACGCATAGGGGGGCGGCACGGTAGCCGCTCCGGCGCGCCGGGGTACCGGCGCGATCTTCGTCACCGAGGCGCCGAAGTCGGCCAGCAGCCGGGTGGCCCTCGCAGCCGGGCCCACCGAGGACAAGTCGAGAACCGCGGTACCTGCCAGGGCGGCCGGCCGGGCACCAGTGGGAGCCGCAGCCGTCACCGATTCACGTACCCTGCGCTGGCAACGGCCTCGCCCGGCGCATTCTTCAGGGTCTTCACGACTCTCGTCTCCCGCCTCGTCCGTCTACTCCTCGGCCCCTCAGAAGTTCTTGGGGAGTCCGAGGCCGCGGCGGGCGATGATGTTCTTCTGGATCTCCGAGGAGCCGCCGCCGATGGTGTCGATGACGGTGAAGCGGTAGGTCGACTCGGAGCGGCCGGCCATGGGGGCATCCTCGGTGTGGACCCGAAGCTGCGATCCGGGTCCGGCGATGTCCATGGACGCGTCGGCCAGGCGCTTGGACAGCTCGGTGGCGTAGAGCTTGTACTCCGAGGCGGCCACCGTCGGCGGCTGGAATCCCTCCCTGCCCTCGCGCACCGCCTGCTCCACCTTCACCGCCTCGGCCACGAACTTCAGGCCCAGCACCCGGGCCACCTCGGCCTCGGTGTGCAGGTTGGCCAGCCGGGCCCGCACCCTGGGATCGGACCGCGCCGCCTCGCCGTCGCGCTCCGCGTCCTGCACCCATTCGGTGAGCAGGTCGAGGCGCTGCTTGATGGGGGAGAAGGTGAACATCGTGAAGCGCTCGAGGTCGAGGGCCTGGCTGATGTAGCGGAACCCGTGGTTGACCTCGCCCACCACGTAGTCGTCGGGCACGAACACGTTGTCGAGGAACACCGAGTTGGTGCGCTCGTCGCCCATCGTCCAGATGCCGTCGACGGTGATGCCGGGCTGGTCGAGCGGCACCAGCATCAAGGTGATGCCCATGTGCTTGTTGTCGGGGTCGGTGCGGGTGCCCAGCCAGTACCACTCGGCGAAGTGGGCAGACGTGGTCCATATCTTCTGGCCGTTGAGAAGCCAGCCGGTGGTGCCGTCGGAGGCGGTGTGCCGCTCGGCTCGAAGCCTCATGGAGGCGGCATCGGACCCCGCGTCGGGCTCGGAGTAGCCCACCGCGAACTCCACGTCGTTCTCCAGGATCATGGGCAGGAACTCGGCCTTGAGCTTCTCGGACCCGTGAGCGATGATCGTCTTGCCCACGATGCCCACGCCCTTGCCGATCTGGGGGCCTCCCCGGGCCGCCAACGCCTCGTTGAGCAGGTACTCGTAGACCCCCTCACCTTCGCTGCCGCCGTACTCGGCGGGCCAGGTGATGCCCAGCCACCCCTTGCGGCCCATCTCCTTCATGAAGGCCCGGCGCTCGGGTGTGTCGACGAGCTGGGCCATGTTCTCCCGAGTCACGTCGAAGACCTCGGGATCCTCGTTGGCGTCAAGGAAGGCCTCCACCTCGGCTGCGAAGGCTCGCTGCTCGTCGGAGAACTCGAAGTCCATCGGCGGCTCCTTGCTGCTGCCGGCTACGGGTGGGCTGCCAGCCTGGGGGCCAGCGTATCGGTGCCCCGCTACTCGGCTGTCGGGGATCGGGCGGTCGAACTGATGCCCGGCTAGTACATGGAGGCGGAGCGAACCGTGGGCTCCTGGCCGCGAGCCCTGCGCAGCTCGTCCTCGAGCGCCCGCGTCAGCGCCACCGTGTCGGAGGTGATGGTGATCATGCGGAAGCCCTGCTCGATGCGCCGCTGGCACAGCTCCGAGGTGGTGTGGCACCCCGCGGTCACGTTGTGGCGGGCGCAGCCGTGGAGGATCTTGGCCACGGCCGCGTCGAAGGAGGGCTCTCCGTCGTTGTTGCCCGGGTTCAGGCCGAGGCTGACCGAAAGGTCAGACGGCCCCACGTAGACGGCGTCGACACCGGGAACCGACAGGATGTCGTCGAGGTTGGCCACCGCCTCGACGGTCTCCACCATGGGTATCACGGCCACATCGGCGTTGGCGTTGGCGAAGTAGTCGGAGCCCTCCTGGCGCACGACCCGGGTCCCGGCGTAGCTGCGGCTGCCGTCGGGGGCGTACCGGCAGGCCTGTATCGCAGCCTCAGCCTCGGCCCGGGTGTTGACCATGGGAATGATGATCCCTCTGGCCCCGGCGTCGAGGCTCTTGCCGATGATGCCCGGCTCGTTCCACGGCACTCGCACCAGCGGGGTGGCCGAGCCGATGTTGATGGCCTGCAGCATGGGCCACGCGTCGCCGTAGTCGAGGAGGCCGTGCTGGATGTCGACGCAGACGTAGTCGAGGTCGCAGCGGGCCACGATCTCCGCGGAGTAGGCGCTGGGAATGCCCAGCCAGCCGCCGACAGCGGGCTCGCCTGACGCCCAACGCTCTCGCATGGGGTTGGTTCTCATGGCGGTTCCTTCTATCAGCCGTTTGCCGATGAGCGGTCATCAGTTGCATCCTGTCCTCGCGGAATTGACTGAACGGGAGGGATCGATGGACTACGACACGATCACGGTCAGCGTCGACGGGGCGGTTGGCACCCTGTTGCTGGACAAGCCGGCCAAGCTCAACCCGCTGTCGGTTGCGTGCCTGCAGGAGCTGGCCGACGCGGCTCGTTGGTTCGATCGCCAAGAAGAGGTGAAGGCGGTGATCGTTCGGGGCAACGGACGGGCTTTCACTGCCGGCGCAGACCTGGCCGCGTTCACGGGCGGGGGTGGTCCGGACCGCGCCGGGACCGACGCCGGGCGGGTGATGGCCGAGGCGGTGACGGGAATGCAGGCGGTGACGGTCGCGGCCATTCACGGCCATTGCGTGGGCGGCGGCGTGGTGCTGGCCGCGGCCTGCGATCTGCGAGTCGCCGCCGAGGAGGTGCGCTTCGTGATACCGGAGGTCGATCTGGGCATCCCGCTGGCGTGGGGCGGGATCCCCCGGCTGGTGCGGGAGATCGGCCCTGCCGCCACCCGCGACCTCGTGCTGACATGCCGGCCGTTCGGCGCGGCCGAGGCCCAGGCTCTGGGCTTCGTCAACCGGGTGGTGCCGGAATCCGAGCTCGAGGGTGCGGCGGAGGAGCTGGCCCGCCTGCTCGCCTCCAAGTCGGCCTACACGCTGCGGGCCACTCTGATGGCGGCAGATGCGGCCGCGGAGGCGCTGGTCCCCACCGGGGGCGCCTGGAACGATGCCGACTCGCTGGCCGCGGCTCGCCGCGACCCCGAGTCGCGCGAAGCGGCCCGCCGCTACCTGGAGTCGCTGGGCCGCTGATTTAGGGTCCTGCTCAGGCAAGCGTCTCGATGCGGTCCCAGAGGGCGTCGACGTCGTCCTTGGTCGTCCAGGTGGAGCCGACCGAAATGCGCAGGAACCGCCGCCCGTCGATCTCCGACGGGGTGACGTAGAACCGGCCGTCGGCGTTGATGTCGGCCGCCAGCGAGTCGGTGGCCGCGTCGCCGTCGACATGCACGAATGACACCAGCGCGAAGTGCACCGGCGCGATGCGCTCGAGCCTGGGGTGGTCGTCGACGCGATCAGCCAGCGTGCGGGCCCAGCCGACATGGCTGCGGATCATCCTCCTGAGGCCCTCGGCGCCGAAGCTTCGCAGCACGAACCACAGCTTGAGCGCTCGGAACGGCCGGCCCAGCGGGGCGTGCCAGTCCCGGTAGTCGATCACCTGGCCCGAATCCGAGGCCGGGTTGCGCAAGTAGGGGGGCAGCACGCTCAGCGTGTCGATCAGCGGGCGCCGGTCGGTCACCCACATCACCGAGCACTCGAGGTTGGTGGCCAGCCACTTGTGCGGGTTGAAGGTGTAGCTGTCGACCAGCTCGAGGCCGTCGTGGTGGTGGCGGAACTCCTCGCAGATCATGGCCGAACCCCCGTAGGCCGCGTCGACGTGGTGCCACATCTGCTCGGCCCGGGCTATCTCGCCGAGGCTGCGCAAGGGATCGACGGCCGCGGTGCCGGTGGTGCCCACGTTCGAGCCCAGGAAGGCTGGCACCAGACCTGCTCGGCGGTCCGTGTCGATCGCTTCGACGAGGGCCGCGGGCCGGGCTGCGAACGCCGAGTCGACGTCCAGCAGGCGGAAGTGACCGAATCCGGTCATCCGGGCGCCCTTCTCCAGCGACGAGTGGGCCTGGTCGGAGGTGTAGGCCACCATCCGCTCGGCCGGCGCGCCGGTCCGCTCGCGGCACTGCTCGCGGGCGACCACCATGGCGGTGTGGGTGGCGGTCGACGCACCCGCTTGCAGCAGCCCACCGCCTGGTCCGGTCGTCTTCCATGACTGGGGCATGTCGAGCAGGTCGACCAGCCAGTCGACTACGTGAGATTCGAGTTCGGTGGCCGCCGGGGACGTCGACCAGATCATGCCCTGCACGCCGATGCCGGCCGCGGCCAGCTCGCCCAGCACGGCGGGAGGCGAGGTTTGGGCCGGGAAGAAGGCGAACCAGCCGGGATGCTGCCAGTGGGTGAGCCCCGGCACCACCACCCGGTCTAGGTCGGCCAGCACCGCGTCGAACGGCTCGGGGACTTCGGGGGCGCAATCGGGGAGCTTGGCCCGCACATCGCCAGGCTGCACCGGTTCGCGCACCGGCCTGGCTCCGAGCCCCGCGAGGTAGTCGGTCACCCAGTCGACCAGGGCGTGGGCGTTGCGCCGGAACGCTTCAAGGTCGAGCGGGTCGGGCGTGTCGGGCGTCGGCGGCTGTTCCGGCTGCATCATTGGGATGGTAACGGTCGGACCTTGTAGCCTCCGATGTGCGCCTAGATCACTCGTCACGAACCGGTGTGGCGACCCTTCGAGTGCGAGCCCCACGCCTCAGCCGAAATGGAGACGCAATGGCCGAAATCACGTTCCAGGGCAACCCGCTCAACACCAGCGGTGACCTGCCGGCCCCGGGCCGGCCGGCCCCCGACTTCACCTTGACCGGCGGCGACCTGGGCGCGGTGACGTCCGAGGGTCTGCGCGGCGGCCGGGTGGTGTTGAACATCTTCCCGTCGATCGACACGCCGGTCTGCGCGCAGAGCGTGCGCACCTTCAACGAGCGGGCCGCTGGACTGGAGGACACCACCGTGGTGTGCGTGTCGGCCGACCTGCCCTTCGCGGCGGGCCGGTTCTGTGCGGCCGAGGGGATCGAGAATGTGACCGTCGGCTCGACCTTCCGAAATCCTGAGTTTCTGGACGACTACGGGGTCGGCATCTCCGACGGCCCGGTCGTCGGCCTGTGCGCCAGGGCGGTCGTGGTGATAGACGCCGACGGAAACGTGCTGCACTCCGAGCTGGTGTCCGAGATCGTCGACGAGCCCGACTACGACGCAGCCATCGCCGCGCTGGGCTGACTTCGCGGCCTCTGGCGTCTCAAGCGTCCAGGGCGGCTATCTCGCGGCGGTAGGGGGTCGTGTCGGAGTCGTCAGTGGGGGCTTCCAGCTCCTCGGCATAGCGGCGGCCGTCCCACACCGCCGCCGCAATCGTTCCCGGAGCGAGAGCGTCTCCTACCGCCCGAACACTCTGCAGGCCCTGATCGGCCCACTCGTCGCGCCGAGCCAGCAGATCCTGGGCCAGCCCATCGGTGGGCAGTCGGGCAGTGACCAGCAGCACTGCATCGGCGTCGATCCGGCCCTCGCGCTCGGTGAAGGCGCACTCGGTCCGCAGCCCGTCATCGAGCACAGCCGACACCGCGGTCGACGTGGCCAGCTCCACTGCCGCCTCAATAAGGGCGGCCTGGATGCGGTCCTGCTCCATGGTGTTGACGGTCCAGGCCGACACCAGCGGCTCCGGGGTGACCAGCACTACCTCGTAATCCTCGGCTCGCAGCAGCTCGGCCAGCACCCCGCCCATGTAGTAGTGGTCGTCGTCGTACACCGCTATGCGCCGACCGTCGGGACGGGTTCCGGCCAGGATGTCGTCGGGCGTGAGCACCTGCGTTGGGCCGATGGGCATGGCTCCGGCCCGGGTGTGCCAGCGCGCCACTCCGTCCCGCCGCCAGGTCGATCCGGTAGCTACCGCGATGTGGTCGAAGCCGTAAGACAGCGCCTCCTCGGCCGTCATCTCGCTCTCCAGGTAGTGCTCGACGTTGTCGAGCTGCGAGATCTGGCCCAGGCGGTAGTCCACCACCCGGATCCACTCGGCCAGACCGGGTAGGCGGGCCTCGGCCGCCACCCGCCCGCCCAGGGTGCGGGACCTCTCGACCAGCACCACCTCGTATCCCCGCTTGCCCAGGGCCATGGCCGCCTCGAGCCCGGCCGGACCTGCTCCGACCACCAGCACTCGCTCATCGGCGTGACGGCGGCGGTAGCGCTCGGGGTGCCACCCCCGGCGCCACTCCTCGCCCATGGACGGGTTCTGGGTGCAGCGGATGGGCGACATGGTGTGGTCGCCGGTCACGCAGATGTTGCAGCCGATGCACTCGCAGATGTCCTCGGGGCGTCCCTCCTCGATCTTGTGGGGCAGGTACGGATCCGCGATGGAAGGGCGTGCCGCGCCTATGAAGTCGAGGATGCCCTGGCGGATCATCCGGACCATGGTGTCCGGGGACGTGAAGCGGCCGACCCCGACAACCGGCTTGGATGTGAGGGACTTGAGGCCTCGCACCCACTCCTCCTCGTGGGCCTCGGCGCTGAAGCGCGACGTGACGCTGTCGTCCTCCCACGTGCCCGGCACGAAGTCCCACAGGTCGGGTATCTCTCCCAGCTCGCCGATCACGGCCTCGATCTCGGTGCGGTCGATGCCGTCGTGGAGCATCGTCTCGTCCACCGTGACGCGGCACGCGACCGCAGCCCGCCCGGCGACCTCCTCGACGGTGTCCTCCAGGAGTTCGCGCAGCAGGCGCATCCGGTTGAGGAGGCTGCCCCCGTACTCATCGCTGCGATGGTTGTACCGGCGCGACAGGAAGTGGTGGGCCGCGCCGAGGGCATGGCCCGAGTAGACGTACACCAGGTCGAACCCGGCCCGCAGCGACCGGTCGACAGCCTGGCGGTGCCAGCGGCGCAGGTTGGCGATGTCGCGCTTGGTCATGGCCCTGGCCTGAACCGGATGGGCTGAACCGGAGATCACCGGCAGCGCCGACGGTGCCTGGGGGATGACCCGCGAGTGCAGGTTGGTGCCGTCGAGACCGTTGTAGGCCAGCTCGATGCCGGCCAGGGCGCCGCAGTCGTGGACCCGCTCTGCCGTCAGGGCCAATGCCGGGACGTCGGCGTCGTCCCAGAGGCGGCCCTCGATGTAGGGGGTGACCTCGGACGTGTAGTGGACCTCGACCTCCTCGGTGCACACCACCGCCCAGCCACCCTGGGCCTTGACTGCCCGCATCTCGGCGCAGGCGGCGGGGTCGCGGTAGCCCATGCCGTTGCAGTGGGGCACCTGGAAGAAGCGGTTCTTGGCCACCAGCGGGCCGATGGGCACCGGCTCGAAGAGGATGTCGTACTTCGGGTCCCGCATGGGTCTCAGGTGGCGGGGTCGAGCAGTTCGGCGCAGCGGTCCAGCGAGTAGTCGATGAACACCCGGGCACCGCTGTCGTCATAGTGCTGGTTGTCGCCCATGGCGCCCGCGGTGTGACGCACCCGTACCCCCTCGATGATGCACGCTACCCTCCAGAACTGTAGCGCTACGTACCAGTCCAGCGAAGACAGGTCCCGATCGGAGCGCTGGCGGTAGCGCTCCAGCACGTCGGCGGGCGTGCCGAAACCTTCGACGGTGGTGGGCATGTCGGCCAGGCGTCCCAGGCCCGCCTTCGGGTCGCCCCACCAAGTCACCAGCCCGGCCACGTCCACCAGCACGTCGCCGAGGGTGCACAGCTCCCAGTCGAGCACCGCGGCCACCGAACCGTCGTCGGCCATGATGCAGTTGTCGAGCCGGTAGTCGCCGTGCACGATGCCTGTGCCCTGCTGCGCGGGGATCGACGCCACCAGCCGGTCGTGGAGCTCGCGTACTAGGGGCAGGTCCCGGTCGGAGCCCTCGTCCACCTGCCGCTGCCAGCGGCGCAACTGGCGGGCGCAGTAGCCCTCGCGGCGGCCCAGATCTTCGAGTCCCACCTCATCGGGATCCAGGGAGTGCAGGTCGGCGAGGGTGTCGACGATCGAGCGGGCCATGACGGGGCGCACCGCCTCGGCCACGTTCTCGCCGTCGGCGCGGTCGAATACCACCGCGCCGTCCACGAAGTCCATGACGTAGAAGTCGGCGCCGTTGACGTCCGGGTCGGTGCACAGACCCAGCGCAGGCGGGACCGGCACCGGCGTGGCTGCCAGCGCGGAGATCACCCGGTGCTCGCGGCTCATGTCGTGGGCGCTGGCCAGCACATGGCCGGTGGGCGGGCGTCTCAGCACGACCCGGCGGCCGGTCCCGTCGGTCACCGCGAAGGTCAGGTTGGAGGCGCCCCCCGCGATGGGTTGGAAGTCCAAGGGCGGTGCGAGCCCCAGCTCGGCCTCCAGCCAGACGGTGAGCGGCTCCGGCTGGATTCCCTTCGGCGCTCGGGTCACGGCGCTAGCGTCGCCGGACCACCGGTCGAATGCAAGCGGCGGCGGGGCCGGGCCGTGCCGTCACGCCGGCAACAGAGGGGATCGCTCATGAGAGTGGGGTTCATCGGATTGGGCAACGTGGGATCGAAGCTGGCCGGCAGCTTGCTGCGCAACGGCTTCGATCTGGTGGTGCGGGATCTGGACCGCTCGGCCGCGACTGCCCTGGAGGCTGCGGGCGCGGGTTGGGCCGGCAGTCCCGCCGAGATGGCCGAGGATGCGGACATGGTGATCACCTGTCTGCCCAGTCCTGCGGCCAGCGCGGCGGTGATGGAGGACGATGACGGCATCCTGGCCGGCCTGGCTGCCCGGGCGGGCCGCGGCACCGGTGGCGAGCCGCCGATCTGGGCCGAGATGAGCACCACCGACGAGGCCGAGGTGCGCCGCCTGGCCGCGCTGGTGACCGAGGCGGGCGGTGCGGCGGTGGACTGCCCGGTGTCGGGCGGTTGCCATCGGGCTGCCACCGGCAACATCTCGATCTTCGCGGGCTGTGACCGGCCGACCTTCGAGCGAGCCCTGCCCGTGCTAACCGCTATGGGCCGCAACATCCTGCACGCCGGGCCCATCGGCTCGGCGTCGATCCTGAAAGTGGTGACCAACTACCTGGCAACGGCCAACCTGGTGTCGCTGTGCGAGGCGCTGGTGACGTCCAAGCTGGCCGGGATCGACCTCAACACCGCCTATGAGGCCATCCGCATCTCGTCGGGCAACTCGTTCGTGCACGAGACCGAGAGCCAGGTGATGCTCAACGGCAGCCGGGACATCAACTTCACCATGGACCTGGTTCAGAAGGACCTGTCGCTGTTCGCGGCGGTGGCCGAACGGGCCGGGGTGCCGTTGGAGCTGTCGCCGGTGCTGATCGACGTCTTCGACGATGCCGCGGCCCGCTACGGGTCCCGGGAGTGGTCTCCCAACGTGGTCCGCCGCCTGGAGGAGGCCACCGGAGTGTCGGTCCTCGCCCCGGGCTTCCCGGCCCAGATGATCGACGACGAGCCCGAGGTCCCCGGCTCCGAGGTGATCGTCTCCCGCTCCTAGCCGGAATTGGCAGCGTTGGGTGCCGTATTGGGCGCTGTGTGCTGCCAGTTGGGGATCAGCCGAAGGCGCCGTCGGTGCGGAGGCTTGTGATCTCGACCGCGTCCAGGCCCAGGACTTGGGCCATGACTTCGTCGGTGTGCTGGCCGACGGTGGGGGCTTTGGACGGGGTGGGGGGCTTGGAGCCGTCCACGTAGACCGGCAGGGGGAGTTGTTCGCAGCCCATCTCCTCAGCGGGCAGGAACCCGAAGCGGGCCTGGAACTGGGGGTCGTCGCCGATGTTGGCCGGGGTGTTGAACGGGGCGATGGGGGTATTGACCTCGTTGCTGAAGTCCAGCCACTCCGCGCAGGTCTTGGTGGCGAAGATGGCCCTGAGCTCGTGCTGCAGTTCGGTGTTGCCCCGGGCGTGGTCGGCGTAGGTCGACCCCGGCCAGCGCTCGAACAGGTCCATGCGGCCCGCGCCCTCGCAAAAGTTGCGCCAGAAGGCCTGCTCGGACGCCATGAACAGCACGTGGCCGTCGGCGGCGGCGTAGGCCTGGTAGCGCACGCCCTCCCACATGCCGGCCAAGCCCGCGGGGCGGCGCTCGTAGTCGTCGGACGGGTTCCCGGTCACCTCGTCGATTGGGCGCAGGTAGGCCCGCTCGGACTCGATGCGGTACCAGTCCATGTAGGCCGAGGCGTCGGACTGGGCCATCTCGACCTCGCAGCCCTCGCCGGTGTCCCGGGCCTTGATCACCGCGGCCAGCACCGCCAGCGCGGCCAGCATCGGGCCGACGTTGATGCCCACGTTGGGCATGTCGGGCGGGATGCGGGTGAAGCCCTCGTCGTCGACGACGGGCTGCACGATCCCCGACCACGTGTCGTAGGCGATGCCGTGGCTGGGCATGTCCCTGTACGGGCCGGTGGCGCCGTAGCCCGACAAGGTGGCGAACACGAGCCGGGGGTTGGCCGCTCTGAGCACGTCGTAGCCGAGGCCGAGACGGGCCAGGGTGCCGGGGCGCATGGCCTCAACCACCACGTCGGCGGTGACGGCCAGGTCGATGTACAGCTGGCGGCCGGACGGGTTCTTGAGGTCGAGGGTGACGCTGCGCTTGCCCCGGTGGGTGTGAAGGTGCAGCAGCGACACGCCCTCGACGATCGGCCAGGTCATCTGGCGGATGTAGTCGCCGGCGGGTGACTCGACCTTGATCACGTCCGCGCCCAGGTCGGCAAGGAACGTCCCCAGGTGTCCGGGTCCGAGCAGGCTCGACTCGATCACCCGCACCCCGGCTAGCAGGCCCGCAGCCTGCCGGTCAGTCACAGCGGCCAGTGTAAGAGGCCGATCGGATG
This sequence comes from Acidimicrobiia bacterium, assembly GCA_021296315.1. Taxonomy (GTDB): domain Bacteria; phylum Actinomycetota; class Acidimicrobiia; order Acidimicrobiales; family Aldehydirespiratoraceae; genus Aldehydirespirator. The sequence continues at coordinate 20,664 of JAGWAO010000012.1, forward strand.
GGCCTCTTACAGTGGATGAGTCCGTGAGATGTCCAGCGAGGCCGTAGCCCGAGCCCCCTGACCCCGGGGCAAGCAGTTGGCCGCCGGTTCAGGGGTCGATCAGGACGCCGGGGTTGAGGATGCCGTTGGGGTCGAGGCGCTTCTTGACGGCCCGGATGGATTGAGCGAACAGTTCGGGGCGCTGGCGGTCGTAGCCGTCGGGCCGGTGCATGCGGCCCACGGCATGGTGGTGGGTGACGGTGCCGCCCGCATCCACCACCGCCTGGTTGGCCGCGTCCTTGATGATCTGCCACTGGGCGATCTCGCTGCCCTGAGCACCCATGCCCGACCACGTGTAGTAGGGCGCGGGGCCGTCGGTGTAGACGTGGGTGAACCGGCACGACAGCGAGTGGTGCGGTCCGAACGTGTCGTTGAGGGCTGCACCCAGCCGGGCGCGGATCTCGGAGTCGAAGTCGGGCCAGCGGTCCCAGGTGATGGCGGTCTCGAACGTGTCGTTGATCAGGCCCAGCGAGGTCTCGACGCCGTTGCCCACGCCGATGAAGGCGTTGCGCCAGGCGCCCACCGCGCCGCCCCGGCCCGTCGGTGCGCCCGAGCCGTCGTCGACGCGGATGTCGTCGTCGTCCACAACGCCGCCGCTGTCGCGGGCTATCTCCACCGCGGCCGCGATGTTGTGGCGCTGGGTCAGCTCGGCCGACTCGAACGACACGATTACCAGCGCCTGGTCGCCGTCGAGCCCCGCGGCCCGGCGGGCTTCGGCGGGGTCGAGGATGCGCAGGTTGGCCGGCCACTGCTTGGCCTGCACAAGGTGGCGGACAGCCTCGCAGCCGGTCTGCCAGGACGGAAAGGTGACGCCGGCGGTGGCCCGGAACACCGGGCGGCGCTGGATACGCATCCAGGCTTCGGTGATGATGCCGTAGACGCCCTCGGAGCCGATCACCATCCGGTCGGGGCTGGGGCCGGCGCCCGAGCCGGGCAGCCGTCGCGACTCCCACCATCCTGCGGGGGTGATCATGCGGGTCGACTCGACGAAGTCGTCGATGTGGGTGTGGTTGGTGGCGTAGTGGCCGCCGGAGCGGGTGGCGATCCAGCCACCGAGGGTGGAGAACCGGAACGACTGAGGGAAGTGCCGCAGGGTGTGGCCGCTGGGCCGGAGCTGGTCCTCGAGGTGCGGACCGAAGACTCCCGCCTGGATGCGGGCCGCCCGGGACACGTCGTCGATCTCCAGCACTCGGTCGAGCCGGTCGAGGGAGATCACCACGGTCGGGCCCAGGTCGTCGTGAGGGGTGACCCCCCACACCACCGACGATCCGCCGCCGTAGGGGACGGTCACGTAGCCGCCGGCGTCGCACCAGTCCAGGGTGGCCTCTACCTCGGTCTCGTCGCGGGGGTGGGCCACCACGTCGGGCGGGTTGGGAAAGTCCAGGTTGAAGGCCCTCACCCGCTCGGTGAAGTGGGCTCCGTAGGCGTACCGGGCCCGGTCGTAGGTCGTGGTAGAGCACCAGCCGGCCACCGGGTCGGGCACTGTGATGCGAGGCGCCCGCAGTTCGGCGTCGTCCAGCGACGGCGCCGGCTTGGCCGTGATCTCGGTGCCGTAGCGGGCCGACAGCTTGGCCGCCAGAGCAGCCCGGTCGGCGTCGCTGGGCTCCTCGGACTCCAGGCACCAGGCCCAGAACGACTTGCGGTCAGCCAACGGGTCTCCTCCGGCGCCGTGTCCTGCTCCCAAGACCAGGACTGGTGCCCGCACCGTAGCCGCGTGCGCTATCGGGTCCCATCGCTCGCGTCGCGCCTCAAGGGCGAGCGCGCATTGGTGCGAGGCTCGGCGGGTCGCGGCGGTGTCATTCCCGCTCTTGTTCGCTGCGCTCACGGGCCGCTCGGGCCACGGCCTCGCCCGTATGCACCGCTTCGCTCGTCTATCCGCTCGGCCTCAACTGGATCCGAACATTGACGGCCAGGATCAGGACGGCGCCCACAACGAACAGGTCGAATCTCGGGAGAGTGATGCCGAGCGCCATCAGGGCCAGCAGCGAGACTGCAGGACCGAGGCAAAGCAGGGAATTGACGGCCGTGTCCTCGGATCTGATGTTGCCGACTCGCAACATCATTCCGGCCACCGAGGCCGCGGCCCCGATCACCAGTGCGCCGAGAACAGCCTCCAATGTCAGTGATCCTTGAACCTGCGGTGCGAGCAATCCGATCAGGACATTGACCGGAAGCGCAAAGCATCGAGACAGCACGTATCCCAACAGGGTCAACCAGACAAGCAACCGGCGATCAGGTTCGCCTCGCTGCTCGATAGGCCGCGTCTCGAGACTCTCGTAACCGTCGGATGGTTGGGTTCCTCCGGTAGGCACCAACGTGTAGTAGAGGTTCTTTCCGTAGGCGAGATTGCTGAGCACGCTCAACGCAGCCAGCAGCGAGGCCACGACGGCAATGACCATTCCGGCTGCCACCTTGTAGGACACCAAGTCTGCAACTGAGCGGATCTGTCCTCCTGCCTGGCTGCCCAGCATCAGAGCCAGGCTCGATCCTGCCAGCGCGGTGAGGACCATGCCTTCCTTCGAGATGGCGCGGCGGGCGTGCCCGGTTGACGCTGGCGCGCCGCGGAACAGCCGGTCACTGTGCTCATGGCGCGCCAGGGTGTACACCAGGAACACGGGCCAGAGTTCGAAGATGGTCGTCGCGATGGCGGTCTCGAGAATCGTGGCCGACCAGGCCAGAAAGCCGTAGTGCAAACTGGAGATCAGCGCCCAGACGATCGGCATCCGGGCCCAACCGAGGACATCGCTGCGGCCTGGTTCCTTCAGGACTACGGCCTGCTCGTCCTCGGTGGCTCCACTCGTCCGCCGAAGGTGGATGCAGTGAACTCTGAGCCTTTTGAGGTCTCGACGCTGGCTTGCACTCAGGCGTCGGTTGACGTAGGCGTCCTTCGAGTACAGAAGGAATAGACCAGGTATGGATACCTGAACGATTGTGATCACGAAGTTGAAATAGAAGGGGTTGGTGTCTGAAGCAGTGACATGAAGGATGGGCGGCACCGACGCGTACAGGAACGTGGCTGTGAGCACCAGGCGGACCGCGCGGCCGCGGTGGCTCATTGTCGGAGGAGACCTCGCGCCGGTCCGTTCAACACTTCGGCGAGCCTAGCTATGGCATCTGAGGCGGCTAGGCTCCACGACCGGAGCGGGTTCACCTTGGCCATGGCCTACTCGCTGGCCGACGGCTTGTGCAATTGGTGACTTCCGGCGCTGATCCTCAACGAGGATTCCCCGTCGAAGAGTTCGCCGAACCGGTGCAGCCTGGCGATGTGCGGACCAAGCTCCCCGATTGCGCCCCCGAAGTCCCCGAGCCGTTCGACGCGGTGCTGGCCGACATCGCACCCGACGCTGCCAGGTCCGGATGGACGAGCGCGACATCGCAGCCATCCTCGTCACCACCGAGCCGGAGGTCCGGTACTTCACCGGGTTTCACACTCCGTTCTGGCAGAGCCCGACGCGTCCCTGGTTCACCGTCATCCCGGCCACTGGCAAGCCCGTGGCGATCATCTCGAGCATCGGTCGGGCATCGATGGCTGAGACATGGATCGACGACATCCGGACCTGGTCGTCGCCCCGGCCGGACGACGACGGCGTGACGCTGCTGGTCGATTGCCTTCGTGAGCTGTCCGCCGGCGGCCGGATCGGGATGCCGATGGGTCCCGAGACGCACGTGCGGATGCCGCTTTGCGAACTCGACCGGGTGCGGGCCGAGGTCGGTGGATTCACCGACGTCACCGACATCGTGCGCTTGGCCGGCATTGTCGATGAATCGAAGGATTGGGCCGGCTCTTCACTCGCCAGCTCGCGGCTGGCTGACCCGTCGGGCGAACGTTGCGTGCAGTGACGTTGCTTGCTAGTGGCGCCATCCACGCCGCGGCCCGACGCCGTCAGTCGATGTCGTGCGGCGGGTCTAGGCTCCCTCGATGTCTGAGAATCCCCCCAAGTCTCAAACTGCCGGAATGATCCGGCCCGACAGTGATCCTGGTGTGGCCTACACCGAGAACGCGGCTCGCTACTACGGGAGCGGCGCCGCCGAGGTGCGCGCCCTCGACGGCGTGGATGTCTCCTTCGGGTCCGGGGAGTTCACGGCCATCATGGGACCGTCGGGGTCGGGGAAGTCCACGTTGATGCACTGCATGGCCGGACTGGACACCCTCACCTCCGGGAATGTCTTCATCGACGGAGAGGACCTGACCGCGATGTCCGACCGCGAGCGCACCCTGCTGCGGCGCGACAAGCTCGGGTTCGTCTTTCAGGCATTCAACCTGGTGCCCACCCTGAACGCCCGTGAGAACATCGTGTTGCCCCAGCGCCTCGCCGGGCGGGGCCACGACGAGGCATGGCTCGACGAGGTGGTCGCCACCGTCGGCTTGGGTGACCGCCTCGACCACCGTCCCAATGAGCTCTCTGGAGGCCAGCAGCAGCGGGTGGCCGTGTCCCGGGCCCTGGTGTCCAAGCCGAAGCTGGTGTTCGCCGACGAGCCCACCGGCAACCTCGACAGCACCACCAGCGACGAGATCCTCGCCTTCATGCGCCGAGCGGTCGACGACCTTGCCCAGACGATCGTGATGGTCACCCACGATCCCTCAGCGGCCGCCTACGCGCACCGGGTGATCTTCCTGGTCGACGGCAAGATCGTCAACGAGATGCTGGACCCCACCAGCGACGCGGTGCTCGACCACATGAAGACTCTGGGGAACTGATCGCCGATGCTGACCATCGCGCTGCGGGGGATCGCCAACAACCCCTTCCGCTATGTCGCCACTGCGCTGGCCATCGTGCTGGGCATTGCCTTCTTCAGCGCCACCTCGGTGTTGACCACGTCGTTCGAGGAATCGCTGAACGACACCATCGCCGAAGCCTTCCAAGACGTCGACATCGCGGTGCGCTCGGCCAACACGATCGAGACACCGATCATCGACATCCGCGAGCGCATCCCGCCGTCGGTGGCCGACGAGGTAGGCGAGGTTGACGGCGTCGCCTGGGTCTTTCCCTTCCTGGCGGGCTATGCCCAGGTGGTCGCGGCCGACGGCAAGACCGTCGGGGGCGCTGACGCCAACGCCCAGGCGGTCGCCTGGATCGACGATAACGCGGTCAATCCGATGACGGTGGTGGCGGGGCGCGCCCCGAGTGCGCCCGACGAGGTGGTCATGGACGTGAATACCTTCGACGAGGGCGGGTTCAGTCTGGGCGACTCCGTGCAGGTGCTGCCCCTGGGGCCCCAGCAGCGGTTCACGGTGGTGGGATCCATCGACGACGGGGGCACCTTCGGCGGCCAGGTCCTGTCGTTCAGCTTCGCGGGAGCGGCGATGGTGTTCGGCGGCAGCGAGGTCGACCAGGTGTTCGTCGGGGCCGCGGCGGGGACCACTCCCGACCAGTTGGTGGACCGGCTCAACCGGGAGCTCAGCGCCGACCTGGAGGCAGTCACCGGCGACACCCTCACCGACGAGTTCCAGGAGCTCGTCGGACAGTTCACCGACATCATCGAGATCGCCTTGCAGGTCTTCGCCGGCGTGGCTCTGTTCGTGGGCGCGTTCGTGATCTACAACACGTTCACCATCACCGTCGCTCAACGCACCCGGGAGATGGCCCTGCTGCGTGCCATCGGCGCCACGGGCCGGCAGGTCTCGGTGAGTGTCGTGGTCGAGTCGGCTGCGATCGGCGTGATCGCCTCGGCCGTGGGCGCAGCCGCGGGCATCGGGGTCGGCTGGGGCCTCCTCCAGTTGCTCGGATCGTTCATCGGGGACCTCGACCTGAGCCTCGTGATCCCGCCGGGCGGGCTCATCCAGGGCGTGGTGCTGGGGACGGTGATAACGGTGGCGGCCGCCTACATCCCGGCTCGTCGCGGCGCCAAAGTCGATCCGATCGAGGCCATGCGCGAGGCGGCTGCCGAGGCGGGCGGACCGGCGAGAGGTCGCCTGTATTCGGGTCTGGGGGTGCTGGCCGCCGGTGCCGCCGCCACGATTTGGTCCTCGGTTTCGGGCGAGGAGCGCATCCTGTATGGAGCTCTGCCGCTGGTCGTGATCGCGATAGTGCTGCTCGGACCGGCGATTGTGCGGCCGTTGAGCCGGGTGTTGGCCCTGCCCGCGGTGCGGCGCGGCTCGATCACCGGCGAGTTGGCCCGCGAGAACGCCTCCCGCAATCCCAAGCGCAGCTCCACTACTTCGTTGACGCTGATGATCGGAGTGGCGCTCGTGGTGACCGCGACGGTGTTTGCGGCCACCCTCAGCGAACTCATCGCCGGCGATCTCGACGAGGAACTCCTCGCCGACCAAGTGGTGACCATCAGCGACGCGGTGGCGGGCGCGGGCGGCGGTCTGGACCCGGCGATCGCGGCTGCCATCGGGGACCTCGACGGCGTCGAGGCCGCGGTCGGGACCCGCACGGCGTTCGCCCAGATCGACGATGACTTCGCATCGGTCACCGGCGCGGATACAGCCCAGCTCGCGGCGGTGGCCGACCTCGGGTTGGTGGAGGGCCGGGTGACGGACCTGGGCCCGGACGAGGTGGCTGTGCGTGAGCCCACCGCGGATAACGAGGGCCTCGCGGTGGGTGACACCGTGACCGTGCGTTTCCAGCAGGGCGCAGCCTCCCTGACCGTGGCCGGCATCTACAACCGCGGATACCAGCTGACCGGCGAGTGGCTGGTCGACAACTCGCTGCTCGACGCCAGCCTGGGCCGCAGTCTCGACACGAGGATCCTGGTGCGAGCCGAGGGTGCGGACCAGTCGCTGATCGCCAGCATCGACGCTGCCCTGGCGAGCGACCCGACTGCCGGGATCAGCAGCCGCGGTGACTTCATCGACGACCAGGCGGGTCAGATCACCGATCTGTTGACCCTGCTGTATGCGCTGCTGGGCATGTCGGTGGTGGTGGCCCTGATCGGCATCGTGAACACGATGTCGCTGTCGATCCACGAGCGCACCCGGGAGCTGGGCCTTCTGCGGGCTGTGGGCATGACTGCCCGCCAGCTGCGGCGGACCGTGCGCTACGAGTCGGCGATCATCGCCCTCATCGGAACGGTGGCCGGCCTGGTGCTGGGACTGTTCTTCGGGTGGGCGGCGTTCGACGCTCTCGGTCTCGCCTACTCGGACTTCGCCATCCCGTGGGCTGCGCTGCTGGCGATCTGCCTGGCGGGCCTGGTCGCCGGGCTCCTCTCCGGCGTTCTGCCCGCTCGCCGCGCCGGGCGGCTGGAAGTCCTAGACGCCATCGCCGCGCAGTAGAGACCCGTCTGGGCGGCATCGGCAGACCGGGGTGGAGCTAAGGGGAATTGAATGCCATGGAAGCGCTCTACCAACTGAGCTATAGCCCCGAGGGTTCCGACAGGCTAGCGGGTCCTGTTGCGGGGCCGTCACAGCCCTACCCGGTTGTTCAGTGGGCGCGGGACAGGCGGTTCAGGCCGCTTTGATCTCCTCGATGATCGGGCCCCAGCGCTCCTTGTCGCGCACGCCGGCGTAGAACTGGAGCCGGTCGAGCGTGTCGCCGAAACGCTCGGCTATGCGCTCCGGCACCTCGTGGGGCTCGGCCACGACGGCGAAAGCGCCGAGCATCTCTTCGTCGATCACGTTGCCCATCTCGACCCATTGCCCTCGCTTCGACAAGCGGTTGAGCTCGGTCTGGGCGTCGCCCCAGCCGTGATGCTCCAGCACGCCCCGGTAGGCGGGCGTCGACCCGTAGAAGGCGATCTGCTGGCGGGTCCTGGCTGCCTGGGCGGCGATCTCCTCCTCGCGGAATCCCGACACCACGAACACCGGCATCGATATCTGGAAATCGGACCGCTCCCGGCCGGCCTCGGCCAGCCCGGCGTACACGTTGGGCATCGTCACGTCGCGCAGGTACTCGGCGGTCTGGAAGGCGTGGCACACCAGCCCGTCGGCGGCCCGGCCCGCCACCCTGGTCATCAGCGGCCCCACCGCCGAGATCAGGATGGGCGGGGGCGGCACGTCGATGGGGCCGGGACTGAACATGGGTGTCATCAGGGTGTGGCGGTAGAACTCGCCCCGGAAGTTGAGACGCTCGCCGGTCTGCCAAGACTCCCAGATGGCCCGGATGGCGGTGATCATCTCCTCCATGCGAGCCGCGGGCCGCGACCAGGGCATGGAGAAGCGCTTGGTGATGTGGGCCTGGATCTGGCTGCCGAGCCCGAGCAGGAACCGTCCGCCGGACAATGCCTGCAGGTCCCAGGCGGTATGGGCCAGCACCATCGGGTTGCGAGCGAAACCCACCGCGATGGCGGTCATCAACTCGATGCGCTCGGTGTGCTCGGCCGCCAGCGCGAGGGGCAGGAACGGGTCGTGGCTGGTCTCAGCCGACAGTAGGCCGCTGTAGCCGTCCTGTTCCATCATTCGGGCCCGGGCGCCGATCCCGGCCAGCTCTTGGCTGCTGGACGCCTCCGGGAGGCCGATCCAGGCGTCGATCTTCATGGTTGCCCTCCGTGCGGGGTCTGGCTGAATCCGTGTCGGGCCGGACCGAGGTCGGCGGAATCGGGGATTGGCTGAATCCGGCGCGGCGTCAGATACGTTGCGATGCTGATGGTCGACGTTACCGACGCCACGTTCCAGGCCCAAGTGGTGGACCGGTCCCGGACCGTTCCGGTGATCGTGGACCTGTGGGCTTCCTGGTGTGAGCCGTGCCGGCAGCTGACGCCGATGCTCGAGAAGGTGGTGGCCGAGACTGCTGGCGCGGTCGAGCTGGCCAAGGTGGATATCGAGAAGAACCCAGGAGTCGCTCAGGCTTTCCGGGTCCAATCGATCCCGGCGGTCTACGCCATGGTGGACGGCCAGGTGGCCGACGGTTTCCTCGGCGCCCAGGGCGAGGCCGCGGTGCGCGAGTTCGTGCAGCGGCTGCTGCCGACACCGGAGATGACCGAGATCGAGAGGCTGATCGCCGCGGGTGATGAGCCTTCCCTGAGGGCTGCCCTCGAACTCGAGTCCGACAACGCGGCCGCGGTGAGTGCTCTGGCCGCGCTGCTGATTGACGACGACCGTACTGCCGAGGCGGCCGAACTACTGGAACGGGTCCCCGAGACGCCGGAGACTCGCCGCTTGACGGCTCTCGCACGGGTGCAGGACTCGGGTGATGCTCCGGCTGGAGGGGTATCCGCCATCGAGGCCGAGCTGGCCGAACTGCTGGCCACCGTCAAGGCCGACGAGGACGCCCGCCAGCGGTTCGTCGACCTGCTGGAGGTGCTCGGGCCAGAAGATCCCCGGACCGCGGCCTGGCGCAAACGGCTGTCGGCCGCGCTGTTCTAGGAACGTGCGCTGGTAGGTGCAGACCCGTCGCGTCCGGGCAGGGTGTTTCCCGTTCTTGTTCGCTGCGCTCACGGGCCGCTCGGGCCACGGCCTCGCCCGTATGGGGCCGGGTTCTCTCGCCTACCCGCTCGGCCTTTGAGTTGCCGAGCGCTCAGAGGCCGCTTTGAAGGCGGATGGTTCGTTCTTGACGTAGTTCTGCCGCTATGAGACGCACAACTACGTCAACTTGCGGTCCGGGCACGGCCGCAGCAGGACCACCGGTCAGCCACCGCCGCCCGCCCGGTACGGGTCTGAATTGAGGGGCGCTACTCTCACTGGCGGCTAGCCGGCCGCCATCCCGTGTCGGCCTGATTGCAGACGGCACGGGAGACAAGCAGTGGGCACGCCACCTGTCGAGAACCGCGGCCGCGGGTTCGCCGTGCCGTCTCCGGGAGCGCTGGCCGACCGTCTCGGCGTGTCAGTTGCCGCGGTGGTCATCGGTGCGCTCGGCGTGGCCGGAGCCGCGATAGGGGGCTGGTGGGCTCTTCGTGCTCCCGCCAGCCCGGACCCGGCGGAGATCCTTCCCAGAGCCGGCTCGGTCGAGATCCCCGTTCCAGCCCAGTCGTCGGTACGGGATCGGGGTCTGATCGTGGTCGACGTGGTCGGGGCGGTGGCCCGCCCCGGCCTGCATGAGCTGCCCGCGTCGAGCCGGGTTGCCGACGCCGTGGCCGCGGCGGGCGGGCTCACGGCCGAGGCCGACCGGATGCGGCTCAACCTGGCCGAGCCGCTGATCGACGGCTCGCGCCTGTGGGTGCCCGCGTTGGGGGAGTCGACAGGACCCGAGATCGTGCCGATCACGTCGGGCCCGGGCGACGGCGGCCGCCTGGGAGCGAATGCTGGAGCGGGAGGCGCACCGCTGAACATCAACACCGCCAGCGCGGCCGCGCTCGAAGAGTTGCCGGGCATCGGGCCAGCACTGGCCGCAGCCATCGTCGAGCACCGCCAGCGCTCCGGCCCGTTCGCCACCGTCGA
>JAGWAO010000013.1:0-42218 GCA_021296315.1 Acidimicrobiia bacterium
TCGTCGGCCATGTCGTCGGCCATGTCCATGTCGTCGCTCATGTCCTCTTCGCTCATGTCCTCTTCGCTCATGTCCTCTTCAGCCGGGGCCTCTTCAGCCGGGGCCTCTTCAGCCGGGGCCTCTTCCTCGGCGGGCGCTTCCTCTTCGACCATCGGCTCGCCGACCTTGATGACTACGGTGGCACCGCTCGGGGGAGCCGTGGTAAACACCAACAGCACCAGCCCTTCGGCCGGAACGTTGACGGTGATCGACGTCGAGAACGACCCTCCCGGCGCTGAGACCGTTGAGCCCATGTCTGAAATGAGGTTGGGACAGTTCGCTATGCTCGACCCTTGATCCATAGTGTCTGGCACGACGCCGCCGAAGCCAGTGCACGCTGTGATCGCCGGGCTTGCCGGCCAGCCGCTTCCGGAGACGGTTACCGTGTGGCTGCCCGCCGCGCTGACGTACTCGGGATCGACGGATGCTGTCGGCTCGCCCTGAGCAGCTGCGTGGCTCGTGAGCGTGAACAGGGCCAAAATGCTCACTGCGGCCGTCAGTGCCATGATTCTCTTCATCGGTGCTGTCCTTTCATGGAGCTGGCAACTCTGTGCTAGCGCCCGTTACTTGCGAGGAGGATACACATGGCATGGGGGCCGGGTCCACCAGGCCGATCGCGGCCGGGACGCGACGGAGCCCCGAGTAGCCTCCCGGCTTGCGCCGCTCAACTTCTCGGGGCTCCGATTGCGCCTATCCACCGACCGCATCCTCCCGGCAGAGTCTGCGGTACTCCGGGACACTTCGCCGTATCCGGCTCGGTGTCCTGATCCCCGCCCCGGACGGCTCCGTGGCGTGAATCCGAATCACCCGGCGGTGCCCGTCGGCACCTACTGAGGCTCCGATTCTGCCCGCTCCCCGTCGGGACCGGACTCGAATCCGATGCCTCGGCGACACCCTCACCTGGAGGCGGTTCCGGTGACTCCCTCGCACACCCGGCGGTGTGCTCGGTTGTCGCCGGGCTTCCCGGCGAGGCGGATCTTCTGCGACCTTGCGATCACCCTCCCCCGTCGGGGATTCCTACCGCTCGCTCGAAGGAGAACCTCCGTGCCCCCGGCTGACCCACCGACTCCTGGGAGCCGGTCTGGTTGGCAGGGTGTCCTCTGCGGACCGCTCCACCAACTCCGTTCCGCTGCCTCGGGCCGAGGCCCTGGGCTGCTGGTCCGGTGTCGGTGTCGCTGCTCACTTCGGACGCTGGGCATCTTGGGAGGTTCTCGCGGGGTTGTCAACCCCAAAACGCGAAATCCCCATCGAAATCCCGAACATTCTCAAGAAATCCCCAGCCGCCGTCAAGTTATGCACAGTCCGATCACAGACTGGTGCCGCTGGAAGGCTCCCGGCCGGCTCCCGACGGCGGGTCAGGCCCCCCAGTGGCCCCTCTCGATCATCACCCGGCGGAGCACCGAGGGGCGGTCGGTCATGATGCCGTCCACCCCCATGTCGAGGAGGCGGTGCATCTCGGCGGGCTCGTCGATGGTCCAGACGTGGACGGCTGCATTGTGACGATGGGCCGCGGCCAGCACCGCGGGTCGCACCAGCGTCAGGCCCTTGGAGCGGACCGGCACCTGGGCGGCGTGGAAGTCGAAGGACGCGGGACCGGGCACGCGGGCCGAGGCAGCCAGCAGGCGTGCGATGCCCCGGGGCCCGGCACCGACGCACAACGAGTCCCCGATCCGGTCGCGCACCTGCCTGGTGCGCCGGTCCGAGAACGAGCAGATGCACACCCGCTCGACCGCACCCGCTCGCCGGAGCACCTCTGCCAGCGGGCCGACCGCCGCGTCGCTCTTGGGGTCGATGTTGATCCTCGTGTCCGGCAGCTCCTCGAGAAGCTCGTCGAGGCGCAGTATCGGGTCGGTGCCGGCCACCGCGGCTCGCTGGACCTGGCTCCAGTCGAGGTCGCCGACCGCGCCGCGGCCGTCGGTGACCCGGTCCAGCGAGTCGTCGTGGAAGGCCACCGCCACCCCGTCGGCGGTGGAGTGAACGTCGGTCTCCACATGGGTGTAGCCCAGGTCCACGGCATGGCGGAAGGCCCTCAGCGTGTTCTCAGGGAACTCCTCGGCCCCGCCGCGATGAGCGAAGGCGATGGGGCCGTCCACGTCCAGGTAGGGATGGAGCGACATGGCGGCACCGTAGCGGGCGCCGCCACCCTTGCCGGCCGAAACCCGAAGTTATCCACAGGAACACGCCGCCGGCGGTAGCGTTGTGCGTATGCAGCGCCGTACGAAGATCGTTGCCACCATCGGTCCGGCCAGCGAGGACGAGTCCACGCTGCGGGACATGATGGCCGCGGGAATGGATGTGGCCCGAATCGGCCTGGCCCACGGCACCCTCGACGAAGCCATCGAGCGCTACCGGCGCGTCCGGCAGGTCGCCGACCAGGAGGGCCGGCCGGTGGGGATCCTCGTGGACCTTCCGGGACCCAAAGTCAGGGCCGCAAGTTTCGGCGAGGATCCCGTGCGGTTCCGCTCAGACAGCGTCGTCGAGCTGGTGGTCGGCAGCGACCGCTCGACCGACAGCGTCGTCGAGGTGGACTACGAGGGCCTGATGGACGACGTGCTGGTGGGGGACAACCTCGATGTGGGTGACGGGCGGGTGGTGCTCGACGTCACCGACAAGGGTGGCGACCGCCTCAAGGTCCGCGTCGTGCACGGCGGCGTTCTGTCGGGCTGCCCCGGCGTGCACATCCCCGCCGACCGGCTGCGGATGTCCACGCCCACCCCCAGCGACTTCGTGGCGCTCGACGCCTTCATCGAGCTCGGCGTGGACATAGTGGCCATATCGTTCGTGCGCTCCGCCCACGACATCCGGCGGGTCGGCACCGAGCCCCATCCCCGGGGCCCGCTGGTGGTGGCCAAGATCGAGACCAGGGCGGCGGTGCAGAACCTGGCCGGCATAATCGACACCGCCGGGGCGATCATGGTGGCCCGCGGCGACCTCGGCAGCGAATGCAGCATCGAGGAGCTTCCCCACCTGCAGAAGCAGATCATCCAGCAGTGCATCGCGGGAGGCCGTCCCGTCATCACCGCCACACAGATGCTTGAGTCGATGGTGTCGCGCCCCTCGCCCACCCGGGCAGAGGCCAGCGACGTGGCCAACGCGGTTTTCGACGGCTCCTCCGCGTTGATGCTCTCCGGGGAGACCGCGGTCGGCATCGATCCCGCCAACGTGGTGCGCACCATGGACCGGATCGCCCAGCGAGCCGACGAGCAGTTCGACTACGAGCTGTGGGCCGAGCGCCTCGCCGAGCTGCGCATGACCGACGACTCGACCCATGACGCGGCCTCCATCACCGACGCCATGACCATGGCGGCCTGGCGGGCCGCCGACGGGCTCGGCATCTCCACCATCCTGGCCATCTCCGGCACCGGCTTCACGGTGCGGTCCATGGCCCGGTTCAGGCCCCAGGCCCGGATCATCGGCTTGTCGCACAACGCGCGGACTGTGCAGCAGCTCACGCTGAGTTGGGGCACCACGCCGGTGCTGGTCAACGACAGGGGCTCCAACGATGAGATGGTCCGCCAGGCGGTGACGGTGGCGCGTGATCGGGATTTTGCCCGTTCCGGCGAGATCGTTGCGATTCTGGCCGGCGCCGACAACCGGTCCCGCAGCGCCAACGTGCTCCGCTTGGAGCGCATCCCGTAACTCGCCACCCCCGGCCTGACCGGATGAGCTACCCGCAGTTGGGGTTGGCGTCGGCGGGGATGGCGACTTGCCGGCCGTACAGCCGGCAGGAGCAGGTCTCCATGCAGTCCTGCAGATCGGAGCGCTGCAGCCACAGGCTCGCGGCCAGGGCGCCGATGAGGATGATCAGCACCAGCCGCAGCAGCAGCCTGCGCACGCCCCACATGACCAGGACGGCGAGAACGCCCAGCACCACGATCGCGCCGATGATGATGTCCGGCAGAGACTCGGCATCGACCCATTCGCCCATCACCGCCGGGCACGTTACCTATAGCCTCGACGGCGATGAGTGACGCTGGCGTCCCCCTCCTGCCGCACGGTCCGCCCGAGACGGTCCTGGCCCCTGAACCGGAGGAAGCGCAGGCTGCGCTGGCCTCCGCCATCTCGAGCGACGACCCCATCGCGGCGTTCGGCGCAGCCTGCGCGATGTGGCCGGTCTGCCTGGAGGCGTGGGCCGGGCTGGGTGAGGCCCTGGAGTCGAGCGACGCAACACCGGCGTTGGCCTACGCCGCGTTCCGCGCCGGATATCACCGCGGCCTGGACCGGCTGCGGGCCAGCGGCTGGCGCGGCTCCGGCTACGTCCGCTGGAGGAATCCGTCCAACCGGGGGTTCCTGCGCGCCCTCAGCGGGCTGCAGCGCGTCGCGGCTCTGATCGGGGAGACCGACGAGGCCGAGCGGTGCGCATTGTTCCTGGTCCAACTCGACCCCGACTGGCCGCCGTCGGACGATGCGTGAATAGGCCGGCGCCGATCCTTGGCTGCATGGGTGCGGTGCTGGCGGGCGGGGCCAGCTCCAGGATGGGCACCGACAAGGCGTTCATCGAGATCGAGGGAGAGCCCATGGTGGTGCGGGCCGTCGGGGCGCTGCGCGCCGCGGGGGCCGAGCCCACGCTGGTGGTGGGCGGGGACGCAGCCCGGCTGGGTGATCTGGGCCTGGACACCATGCCCGACCGCTACCCCGGCCAGGGCCCGCTGGGAGGGGTGATCACCGCGCTCGGCGCGCTCGGCTCACCCGGCGTCTCCGGCATGGACGCGGTCTCTGGCATGGACGCGGTCTCCGGCATCGACGCGGTGGTGACGCTGCCCTGCGATGTGATCGCGCCGGACGCTGCCGCGGTCCGTTGCGTGCTCGATCGCTGGGCCGACACTGCCGTCCGTCCGGGGGTCGGCGTGCCGGCCGCGGACCTGGTCGTCCCGCTCGGCGGCGGGGTTCCCCAATGGATGCACGCCGTGTGGCGGGCGAGTTGCCTGGAGCGCCTGTCAGAGGCCTTCGCCAGGGGAGTGAGGGCACCGAGCGAGGCAGCCCGGCAGCTGCGAACGGCCACCGTCGACGTGCCGGGAACGGGCTGGTTCGGTGATGCAGACCGTCCCGAGGACCTGCCGACCGAACTACCATCATCAATTGCGGCCCGACGAGGACCGGGCATGCCCGACGAGGAGCGGGCATGGAGGAGAGGGCAACGAGGAGCGGGCATGGAAGCTGCCGACGTCCCCGAGATCGACATCGACGAACTCGAACGCCGCCGCGCCGGCGGCGCCGCGGTCTTCGATGTGCGAGAGCCCGACGAGTACGAAGAGGTCCGGATTCCCGGCGCGGTGCTGGTGCCTCTGGCGTCGGTCCCCGACGCGGTCGAGGAGTTCCGGGCGGCGTCCCAGCGCACCGCGGTGTGCGTGGTGTGCGCCGTGGGAGGTCGCAGCGGCCAAGCCGTCGGATTCCTGCGGGACCGGGGAGTCGACGCCGTGAATGTCGCCGGCGGCACCAACGCCTGGCACCAGTCGGGCCGGCCGGTGGACACGGGTCCCGCGCCCGCCTCCTAGTGGCGCGCCGTCGAAACGCCCGGACCAACCGGGGTCCTCAGACGCCCTATCGCTATGTCGATTCCAGCGCGGGGCTGCGAGAGGTGGTGGGCGCCCTTGTCTCCGAGCCTCGATACGCGCTCGACACCGAGTTTCACCGGGAGCGCACCTACCGGCCCCAGGCCGCACTGATCCAGATCGCCTGGCCGGGCGATCTGGTACTGATCGACCCGCTGGCAGTGGATGTGAAGCCTCTGGCCGGGGTGTTCGGGGCGGGCGGGCTGATGGTCGCTCACGCGGCAGGCCAGGACCTGGAGGTCCTCGACGACTGCTGCGAGACGGTCCCCGAGCGGATCTTCGACACTCAGATCGCGGCCGGCTTCCTCGGCCTCGGCATCCCCGCGCTGGCGACTTTGTACGAGAGCGAGATCGGCTGGAAGCCCCCTAAGGGGGATCGGCTCACCGACTGGCTGGTACGGCCGCTCAAGGCCTCGCAACTCGACTACGCGGCGGGCGATGTCATCCACCTGCTGGAGATCCACGACAGGCTTGCGTCCCGGCTGGAGCAGCAGGGCCGGAGGGCCTGGGCAGAAGCGGAATTCGATCTGCTGCTGGAGCGCAACCGCCACCAGCTGCGACCCGAGGATGCCTGGTCCCGGCTCAAGGAGGCGCGCCATCTGAGGCGCCGCGACCTGCCCGTGGCCCGGTCGGTGGCGATGTGGCGCGAGCTGAGGGCGGCCAGGGTCAATCAACCGGTCCGCCATGTGCTGTCGGACGTCGCGGTGGTGTCGATCGCGCAGGCCGTGCCCCGAACGACCGAGGAGCTGGCCGCGGTGCGGGGCGTCGGCGAGGGCGTGGCCCGGGGCCGGCTGGGCCCGGCCATCCTCAAGGCGGTCGCCGAGGGGCTGGCGTCCGATTGGCGCCCGCCCCCGAAGCGTGCGGCGCGCTCCGATGCCGTCGACCGCCTTCGCCCGGCGGTGGGTCTGGTGACCTCCTGGGTGAGCCAGCTCGCCCGCAACCGCAGGATCGAGCCGTCGCTGCTGGCCACCCGGGCCGACATCGAGGCCTTGATCCGCGGCGACGCCGATGCCCGGCTGGCGCGGGGATGGCGCTCGGAGATGGTTGGCGAGCCGCTGCGCCGGCTCGTAGCCGGCGAGGCTGCCCTGGCTTTCGACAACGGTCAACTCGTCCTGGAGGAGCGCAGCCGCAGACCCGTGGCATGAGTTCCGCTGGTGGCCGATCGTTGTGGTCCAGCCGCGCCCAGCCGGTACACTGGAGTCCCTGCGAATCCGTCAAACCGGGAGTTGGGCCGTGAAAAAGGGGCGACACCGAAGGTATGAGGAAGCCCGCAAGTTCAAGCGCTCGCAGGTAGACGATCTCCAAGGGCTGATCGAGTCCTTCAACGAGCCTGACGACTACGTGAAGCCCGAGCACGCGTCCTGGGCGGAGGAGTTCGCCGACGAGGAGTTGGCCGAGGCGGAGCTCTCCGCCGACGACGACTGACGTTCAGTCCTCAGCTCGCGTCCGGGCCGTCAGCCCTCGGTCTCCTCGAGGATCTCGCCGAGCCGCACGACGTCGTCCTCGGTGACGACACCGATGAAGTTGCCGGCGCTGTCGGTCACGGCCAGCACCTCGATGTCGGCCGCTTCCATCGCCACCACGGCATCGCGCACGGTCCACGACGGCGATCCGGCGGGGAGGTCCGTCGTCATCATGGACTCGACGGATGCGGTCTCCCATTGGTCGCGGTTCACCGACGACAGCTGGGAGAGCTGGGCCATCCCCAGATAGGAACTGCCCTCCACGACCGGCACCACCCGCTCGCGCCGGCCCAGGACGTGCATGTACACGAACTCGGACACTGTGGCGTCGGGGGGCACCGTCAGCACGTCCGTGGTGAGGATCGAGCTGAGGGGCAGGGTGAAGCGCTGCTCGAGATGGCCCAGCCGCTTGGATCGCTGGTACTCGGTGACCGAGGACGGGCCTCCCACCACCTGGCTCACCGCCGCGGCCACCAGGGCGGGCACTACGAATGCGGCTGCGCCGGTGGACTCGGCCACGAACATCACCGCCGCGATCGGGGCCCGGTAACCGGCGCCGAGGAACGCGGCGAGGCCCAGCGTGGCGTACAGGCCCGTGGACGTCGCGTCCAGGGCCACACCGACGAACTGGCCCACGATCACCCCGAGAGTGGCGAGCGGGATGAACAGTCCCCCGACGCCATCGCCCAGCACAGTGGCCAATGTGGCCGCGACCCTGACCCCGAACAGCAGGGCGATCAACTCCAGCGCATCCTGCTGCACCACCCACTCCATGGCCCTGGTGCCCGGCCCGAGGCTGAGGACCTCGCCGAAGGCGACGTCGGCCAGCAGGGCCAGACCGGCCATGACAACTGCGGCCGCCAAAGCCCGCTTGGCCCAGGAGACCGTGTGGGTGGCGTGCTTGGCCTGGCGCACCAGCCAGGCGAAGCCGCGGCCGCCCAACCCTGCCGCGATCCCCAGGATGAGCGCTCCCAGCAGGTCGCCGATCTGCACGTCCAGCATCGCGGCCGCGCCGTTGGCATCGACGGGGCCCTCGCCGAGGAACGGGACGACGGGAGTGCTGCCGACGAGGAACACGAATGTGACGTAGCTCGCAGCCGATGCGATCAGGGAGGGGAGCAGAGCCTGGGGGGTCACGTCGTCGCGGTAGGGGGCCTCGAGGGCGAAGATGACTCCCGTGGCCGGGGTCTTGAACACCGCGGCCACTCCGGCCGCAGCCCCCGCAGTGAGCAGCAGGCGGGCCTCGTCGCGCCGGAAGAAGCGCCCCAGGCGCTCGTGGACGAACAGACCGATCGAGGAGCCCGCGTAGAGCGACGGGCCCTCCAGGCCGACTGCGCCACCCGAGCCGATGGTGGCGACCCCCGCCAGCAGCTTGGCGGGCAGGAACCGGAAACCGATGCTGGGATGGCGCTCATGGAACGCTCGGACGTACTCGTCGGAGGTGGAGCCCGACGTGCCGCCGCCCACGGTGCGCAGCACCAGCTTGGAGGCGGCGATGCCGAGCACGGGGGCCAGCGCCAGCACGGCCAGGGGCTGCTCCAAGACACGCTCCAGCACGATGTGGAGCGCCAACGTCTCGAAAGCGGCCACGACCAGCGCCACGATCACGCCGGTGGCGGCCGACGCGGCCAGGAGACGCGGGTTGCGGGCCTGGCGGAGGGTCCTGGTTAGCGGTCGCATCCGTTACGAAGCCTCTATGGTGTCAGGCATGGTTGATAAGCGTCATGATATTTCAGAGCGGCTCTCGGCCATTGCCGACGAACTCGCGGATATGGCATTTGAGAGCTTGCGGGATTCGGTCGAGGCTGGGGCAACGAAGGCTTCGGAAGAGGAGAAGCGCCTCACTCGGGCCCGGCGAGCCGTCGAGAAGGCCGCGCACCTCCTTCGGTCCGATCTGTCACCGCCGGCGTGAGTCGGAGGCTAGCGCGCGGCCGCCACGACGCGGACCCTTCACCTCCCATCAGCGGTCGCCGCGCCCCGGTGGCCGGATGCGTCCCAATACCTCGTCGGTGACCTGCGCCGCCGCGCTGCCGATGTCCGTCGAGGCGGTGTCGATGCGTATCTCGGCCGCGGCGGGCGCCTCGTAGGGTGCGGCGATGCCGGTCAAGTCCTCTATGGCTCCGGACCGGGCCCTGGCGTAGAGACCCTTGGGATCGCGCTGCTCGCACACCTCCAGCGGCGCGTCCACGAACACCTCCACGAAGGCTCCTTCGGGATGCAGGCTGCGCACCCGTTCACGGTCCTGTAGGTAGGGCGATATGAACGCAGCCAGCACCACCACCCCCGCGTCGTGAAGCAGCGCGCTCACCTCGCCTGCTCTGCGGATGTTCTCGGCCCGGTCCTCGGGGGAGAAGCCGAGGTCCGAGTTGAGACCGAACCTGAGGTTGTCGCCGTCGAGCACATAGGCCAGCACCCCCTCTGCGGCCAGCCGAGCCTCCACGGATCGGGCCAGCGTGGACTTGCCCGACCCCGGCAGACCGGTGAACCACACCGTGACCGCGCCGTGGCCGAGCAGACCGGCACGGGCGCCCTCGGTCACCTGCGGTGGGCTCCACACCACGTCGGCCTGTTGTGGAGGCCGCCGATCAGGATGGGTCGTCACGGTCGCGCCGCGCCGGTGGCCGGGATGAAGCCGCGGGCCTCCAGCCAGGCCGTGACGGCCTGCACGCACGCGTCCACGTCGAGGCGGGAGGTGTCGAGCACCAGGTCGGCGTCATCGGGTTTCTCGTAGGGAGCGGAGACACCGGGGAAGTAGCGGATGTCGCCCCGGTCGGCCGCGGTGTAGAGCCCGGCCCGGTCGCGGGAGCGACAGACCTCCAGGGGCGGGTCGAGGAAGACCTCCACAAAGCGCTCGGCCCCGATGAGGCGTCGGGCCCGGGTCCGCACCGCGGCATTGGGCGCTAGCAACGCCGCGATGGCGATGAGACCCTGGTCGTTCACCAGCCGGGCCAGCTCAGCGGCGCGGCGCACGTTCTCGGAGCGGTCCCGGCTGGAGAAGCCCAGGTCCTTGCTCACACCGAGGCGCATGTTCTCGCCGTCGAGCCTCACCGTGGTCCGCCCCCGGTCGAACAGCTCCCGCTCCAGCGCGGTCGCGATCGTCGACTTTCCGGCCCCGGTGAGCCCGGTCACCAGCACAGTGACCGGGAGCTGGCCGAGCCGCTCGGCCCGCTCGTCGACGCTCACCGAGCTTCGCTGACGCTCGAGCGTGGACCCGGGCACCGCGTCCCAGGCCTCGAGCGAGTCGGTCCCGGAGATCATGCCCGCGGCCACGGTGGCGTTGTTCGACCGGTCGACGAGGATGAACGAGCCCGTGATCCGGTTCTGCTCGTAGAAGTCGAAGGCGAGCTCGGACTCGGCGCGGATCCTCACGCCGGCTATGTCGTTGAGCTTCAGTGAGGCGGCCGGATGCGATTGCAGGGTGTCGACGTCGAGACGGCCGATCACCTCCGACACCCTGCACGTCGAGATCCTTCCTGCCTGCTGCAGCAGGTACTCGCGGCCCGTCACCCCGTCCGTCTCCGACATCCATACCAGCGTGGCCGTCAGATCCGATCCTCGCTGCAGCCGGTGGGCGGGATCGACGATCACGTCGCCCCGGCCGATGTCGATCTCGTCGGCGGTGGTGACGGTGACGGCCCGGCCGGGGCCGGCCTCGTCGAGATCGGTGTCGAAGGTGATGATCCGGTCGATCGTGGTGGTGAGGCCCGAAGGCTCTACCAGCACTTCGTCGCCGGCCCGCAACTTTCCCTCGCAGATGGTTCCCGCGAAGCCTCGGAACCGGTGGTCGGGCCGGATGACGAGCTGGACCGGCAGCCGAAGCCTGGGGCCCGGGAGCGCTCCGGCGTGCAGCGCAGTCCCGGCGGTGTCCACCTGCTCCAGGTGCTCCATGAGGCACGGCCCGCCGTACCAGGGCATGCTCGCGCCCCGGTCGACGACGCAGTCGCCGTGCAGGGCGGACATGGGGATGCACGCCGGCGTGTGCAGTCCGAGCGCGGCGGCCAGATCCGAGGCTTCGG
Source organism: Acidimicrobiia bacterium (assembly GCA_021296315.1). Classification (GTDB taxonomy): domain Bacteria; phylum Actinomycetota; class Acidimicrobiia; order Acidimicrobiales; family Aldehydirespiratoraceae; genus Aldehydirespirator. Next base: position 11,071 of record JAGWAO010000013.1, read on the forward strand.
CCGCGATGGCGGAGAACCGGTCCTCGGCGTAGCCGACGAGGTCCATCTTGTTGACGGCCACGACCACCGAGGTGATGCCCATCAGGCTCACGATCGAGCTGTGGCGCCTGGTCTGGGCGGTCACCCCCTTGGCTGCGTCGACGAGGATCACGGCGAGGTCGGCAACCGAAGCGCCCGTCACCATGTTGCGGGTGTACTGCTCGTGACCGGGTGCATCGGCGATGATGAAGCTCCGCCGGGGGGTCGAGAAGTACAGGTGGGCGACGTCGATCGTGATGCCCTGCTCCCGCTCGGCTCTGAGGCCGTCGGCCAGCAGGGCCAGATCGACCTGCCCTCCGGCGTGGCCTGTGGTGGCCGAGTCCTTGCGCACCGCGGCCAGGTGGTCGTCGTAGAGGAGGTCCGAGTCGTGCAGGAGCCGGCCGATCAGAGTCGACTTGCCGTCGTCCACCGAACCGCACGTGAGCAGGCGCAGCAGATCCCGCGGGAGTCCGGCGGGATCGTCGGCGGGTCGGGCCGGGCCCATCAGAAGTAGCCCTCCCGCTTCTTCTCCTCCATCGAGCCGGACTGGTCGTGGTCGATAACCCGGCCCTCGCGCTCGGACCGGGTGGCTGCCGCCATCTCCGCGGTGATCTCCTGCACGGTGGCCGCCGTCGATTCGACGGCCCCGGTGAGGGGGTAGCACCCCAGAGTGCGGAAGCGCACCGATCGAACCTCGGGGAGCTCGCCCGCCTCGAACCTGAACCGGTCATCGTCGACCATGATCAGGGTCCCGTCCCGTTCGACCACCGGCCGCGGCGCCGCGAGGTACAGGGGCACGACCTCTATGCCATTGGCGGAGATGTAGTGCCACACGTCCAGTTCGGTCCAGTTGCTCAACGGGAACACCCGGATGCTCTCGCCCTCAGAGATCCTCCCGTTGTAGTGGTTCCACATCTCGGGCCGCTGGTTCCTGGGGTCCCACCGGTGCAGCCGGTCCCGGAAGCTGAAGACCCGCTCCTTGGCCCGTGAGCGCTCCTCGTCGCGGCGCGCCCCGCCGAACGCCGCGTCGTAGCCCCCGGCGTCGAGGGCCTGCTTGAGGGCCTGGGTCTTCATCACGTCGGTGTAGTGCTGTGACGTGTGGTCGAACGGGTTGATCCGCGCCGCGACCCCCTCGGCGTTGGTGTGCACCATCAGTTCGAAACCGATCTCGTCGGCCATGCGGTCCCGGAAGGTGATCATCTCTGAGAACTTCCAGGTCGTGTCGATGTGCAGCAACGGGAAGGGGATCGGCCCGGGATGGAACGCCTTGCGGGCGAGGTGCAGCATCACCGAGCTGTCCTTGCCTATCGAGTAGAGCATCACCGGGTTGCTGAACTGGGCCCTGACCTCTCGGATGATGTGGATGCTCTCGTCCTCGAGGCGCTGGAGCCGGGCCCGCGCCGGGTCGACCGCCGCGGCCCGGTCCGGGACGGCCTCAGCCCTGCCCTGAGCGGGCCCGGATGGCGGATTATCGGCGGCCGGAGAGCGCTTGGAGGTCGTCGGCCTTGTCACCGAGCATCCCTAGAAGCTCGTCGAAGCTCTTGGCGAAGGCGGCCACGCCCTCGTCCTCGAGCTGGGCGGTGACGGCTTCGAGGTCGACGCCCACGGCGGCGATCCGGTCGAGCGCCTCGACGGCCTCGTCGATCCCCGACGCGAGGGTGGGCTCGACGGTGCCGTGGTGCTCGAAGGCCTCCAGGGTCGCGTCGGGAAGCGTGTTCACCGTGTCCGGGCCGATCAACTCGTCGACGTAGAATGTGTCCGGGTAGGCCGGGTTCTTGGTCGATGTGCTCGCCCACAGCAGGCGCTGGGGCCGGGCCCCGCGGGCGGCCAGCGCCTTCCAGCGCGGCTCGGAGCAGAGCCTCTGGAAGTGCGAGTAGGCGACCTTGGCGTTGGCGATGGCCGCCTTGCCCCGAAGCTGCAGCGCTTCGTCGGATCCGACGGCTTCCAGGCGCCGGTCCACCTCGGTGTCGATCCTCGACACGAAGAACGACGCCACGCTGGACACACTCGACAGGTCGCCGGGATTCTGCTCGAGACCCGACATGTAGGCGTCGGCTACCTCGAGGTACCGGTCAACGCTGAAGATCAAGGTGACGTTGATGCTGTTGCCCTCCGCGATCATCTGGGCGATGGGCGCCAGGCCCTCAGCCGTTCCCGGGATCTTCACGTAGAGGTTGGGCAGCGCCAGCTGCTCATGAAGGTGCCGGGCCGCCCGGGCGGTGGCCGCCGAGTCCCGGGCAAGGTCGGGCGCCACCTCCACCGACACATAGCCGTCGAGACCGTCGGACTCGTCGTAGACCCCTCGAAGGACCGCGGCCGCCGCGGAGATGTCGGAAGTCACCAGGCGCCAGTAGGACGACTCGACGTCGAGCCCGGCGTCGATCGAGGCCCGGAACTCGTCGTCGTAGTCGGCGGTGGCGGTGATGGCCTTCTGGAATATCGACGGGTTCGAGGTCAAGCCCCGGACGCCTCGCTGGACCCACCCCTGGAGATCGCCGCCGGTTATCCAGCCCCTGCGAATGTTGTCCAGCCAGGGACTCTGGCCGCAGCGCCCGTAGAGTTCGTGCAGTCTGTCGGTAGCAGTCATCTCGAGTTGCTCCTCCTCGACATCAGAGCGCGGCTCTCCGGACTGCGCCGGCCAGCAGGGCCCGGGCCCTGCGGGCCACGTTGGAGGCGGAGATCCCGAGTCGCTCCATCACGACCGCGCCGGGTGCCGAGGCACCGAAGCGGTCGATGCCGAGGGCCTCGTCGGTCCAGCGGCTCCAACCCATGGTGCTGCCCGCCTCCACCGCCAGGGACGGAAGGTCGGGCCGCAGCACCCGGAACTGCTCGGAGTAGGGCTGGTCGGCGAACAGCTCCCATGACGGCAGCGACACCACCCGGGCCGCCACTCCCTCGGCGGCCAGGACCGCGGCGGCGTCGCAGCACACCGCCACCTCGCTGCCCGTTCCCACCAGTGTCAGGCTGGGCTCCTCGGGCTCTCGCAGCGCGTAGCCCCCGGCCGCGACCGCGTCGGCCCGGGTGCCCTCGAGCACGGGCACGCCCTGGCGGGTGAGGATCAACGCGGTCGGACCCTCGGACTCCACCGCAACCCGCCAGGCCCCCACCGTCTCGGTGGCGTCCGCGGGCCTGATCACCCGGAGGCTCGGGATGGCTCGCAGGGAGGCCAGGTGCTCCACCGGCTGGTGGGTGGGGCCGTCCTCTCCCACGCCCACCGAGTCGTGGCTCCACACGAAGACGACCTTGGCTTCCGACAGCGCGGCGAGCCGCACCGCCGGTCGCATGTAGTCGGCGAACACCAGGAACGTTCCCACCACCGGTATGGCGCCGCCGTGCAGGGCCATGCCGTTGGCGATGGCCCCCATGGCGTGCTCGCGCACGCCGAAGTAGATCTGGCGGCCCCCCGGCCCGCGGGCCGAGAACACCCCGCCATCGGCGATGACGGTGCCCGTGTTGCCGGTCAGGTCGGCGCCGCCGCCGGTGAGTCCTGGTACCACCGGCAGCAAGGCCTGCAGGGTGGCGCTGGAGGCCTTGCGGGTGGCGACCGACTGGCCCGGCTCCCATGACGGCAGCGAGTCCTCCCAGCCGGCGCGGCCGGTCGCGGCCAGACACGCCTCCAGGCCGCTGCGGTCGCCGTCGAAGGCGGCGGCGCGGGCCTCCCAGGCGAAGCGCTCGCCCTGGCCCGCGGTCCCGGCGCGGCGGTAGTAGTCGAGCACCTCGGCAGGCACGTGGAACGTCTCAGCGGCGGGCAGTCCCATCAAGTCCTTGGTGGCCGCGATCTCCTCGTCGAAGATGGCGTAGCCGTGCGCGGCCGGCGTTCCCGATGCCTGCGGGGCCGGAGCGGCGATCACGGAACGCACGATCACCAACGACGGGCGGTCCTCTGCGGCGATCGCGTCGCGCAGTCCGGATTCCAGCCCGTCGAGGTCCTCGGCCGCCTCGCCGAGTTCGAGGACATGCCAGCCGTAGGCGCGGAATCGTTCCGCGGCATTGTCCGAGAGGGCGAGGTCGGTGCCGCCGTCAATGGTGACCTCGTTGTCGTCGTAGACCACTACCAGCCGGCCCAGGCCCAGGTGTCCTGCCAGGGAGGCCGCCTCGTGGCTGATCCCCTCGGACAGGTCGCCGTCGCCGGCGATCACGAAGACGCGGTGGTCGCAGACGTCCGCGCCGAAGCGGGTTCGCATCTGGCTCTCCGCGATGGCCATTCCCACCGCGTTGGCAACGCCCTGCCCGAGCGGGCCGGTCGTGACCTCGACCCCCGGGGTGCAGCCGACCTCGGGATGCCCGGGTGTGGGCGACCCCCACTGCCGGAAGTCCTGCAGGTTCCTGAGGGTGAGGCCGTGTCCGGTCAGATACAGCATGGCGTACTGCAGGATCGAGGCGTGACCGGCCGAGAGCACGAACCGGTCCCGGTCGGGCCAGTCCGGCCTCTGGGCGTCGTAGCGCATGATCCGGGTCCACAGCACATGCGCCAGCGGAGCCAGCGCCATGGCGGTGCCCTGGTGGCCCGAGCGCGCCGCGTGGGGCGCGTCCATGGCCAGCGCCTTGATGACGTTGATTCCGAGCCTCTCGATGGAAGTCACCGGCCCTCCAACCGCTCGCACTCCGCACTCGCGCGGCCCACCATAGCCATTGCCGGGGACTCCAAGGGGGAGGAGGCTGGTGCCGCCGTGCTCGTCCCTCAACCTGCTCAACCAGTAGGAGGCAGCAGCGTGTACGGGATGGCCATCACCGGTCCGGCGTCGATGCGAGCCCGGGCCTCGACCGTGCCGTAGTCGGTGAACTCGAGTTCGGCTCGGACCAGCCGGTAGTTGAACTTCCCCGGCTCGACCTGAAGCGGCTGCACGTTGCGGGCTATCCGATCCTCGCCCCGGAAATAGGCGACCTCGAGAGCCCCGACGCCCGACTCGTCGGGCGCGCATCGAACGACCACCACCAGGTGTGGGGCCCACACCAGCGGCACCTCCTGCGGCGCGGCGGCCGAGAACTGCACTCCGGTCAGGTCGATGCGGGTGGAGGGCCCCGGCACCTGGCGGAGCTGGATGTCGTCAATGAACAAGGCGGCCACGATGTCCATGGTCGGGTCCTCGCTTGGGCGGCTGCAGGGTTCCCCGACGCTACCGAGACAATCCACGCACCCGGCCGGCGGCGTACGATGGCCAGGATGCGTCGGATCCTGGTTTCGATCCTGCTGGCCGCTCTGGCGACCACTGCCGTCGGGTCCTACGTCCAGGCGCGGCGCATCAACGCCGACTCCGATCCGGGGTGGGCCGTCGACGCCGGTCCTCCCCAGATGGTGGTGGACACGCCGCTGCTGAGTGTGCGCCGGACGCCGTCGTGGCTGTCGGGCCCGGTCACCGAAGCCCGGCTCTCCGAGCGGCTCTCCGACATGGCTGAACTCCCCAGCGCCCCGCCCCAGACATGCCTGGCCGTCTACCGCAACGGCGAGCCCGTCCTGCTCGAGCAGGCCGAAGTGCCGCTCGTGCCGTCCTCGTTGATGAAGATCGTCACCGCGGCCGTGATCCTCGAGACGGCAGGATCCGAGGCGACCTTCAGCACTGAGGCCTTCGTGCGTTCCGCGGACCTGACTGCCGCCTCCGGCGGCGTGCTCACCGGCGACATCTTCCTGGTGGGACGGGGCGATCCGGTCCTGTCGACGGTCTCCTACATACGGCGATTCCCGGAGCCCATGGCCCACACCGACTTCACGGATCTGGCTGTCCAGGCCTCAGCGAGCCTGCGCGATCGGGGCATCGCCAGGGTCGAGGGCCGCGTCCTGGCCGACGAGTCGCGGTTCCCCGAGGCGGAGCGGGACTACTCCGGCCAGATCGTCCAGCCCAGCAACCAGCCCATCTGGAAGCAGTCCTATGTCAACAGCAATCAAGTCGGTCCTCTGTCCGCGCTGCTGCTCAACGACGGGTACGTGTCCTTCCCCGCGTCGGCGGACTATGCCAGCCGGCGCCAGAACGTGCGGGCCACCGATCCCGCGCTCCACACGGCCCAAGTGCTGGACGGGCTGATCGAGTCCCGCGGCATCCTCGTGTCGGCGCCGGCCGGCAAGGGCACTGCGCCGGCGCGGTCCGAGCTCTTCTCGCTGGGCAGCGTCGAGTCGCCGCCGATGGCGGAGATCGTGGCCCGTATGTTGCGCTACTCGGACAACACCACGGCCGAGATGCTCCTCAAGGACATCGGTCGGCGCTTCTCGGGCTCGGCACGCGCCGAGGCGGTCACCGATGTCCAAGATGTGCTGGAGCGACTGCTGGGCGTCTCGACCACCGGGATCGCCATTGCCGACGGATCGGGACTGTCGCTGCACAACCGGCTGACCTGCGACCTGATCACCCGGCTGTTGCTGCAGGCCGGCCCCGACTCGCCCCTGGTGAAGGGTCTGGCCGTGGTGGGGGAGAGCGGCACTCTGCGGGACTGCGAGGCAGAGTCGCAACCCTCCGACGAGACCACCACACCAGCGACCGCCGATGCAGCCCTCACCGGCGATTCGCTGGACGGTCCGGTGTGGGCCAAGAGCGGGACTCTGAACGATGTGTCGGCCATCGCGGGGGTGACCGAGGCTCGGAACGGCGACGTGCTCACGTTCGCGCTGATCTCCAACCGCGAGGGACTGATCTTCGATCTCGGCTTCTGCAACGACTTGCAACGAGGTCTGATATCGGCCGCGGCCGGCCATCCCTACGGACCGTCATCGGCCGACGCTCTGCTCCACCCGAGGCCCGCGAGGGCGCCGGTAGTCGCCACGGACACCGGCCAATAGGAGCGGGGGCCACCATGGCTACGCCGATGTTCGCGCTCCAGTCGGTCCTCCTGCCCGGGTTGCCGCTGCCGCTCCATGTCTTCGAGCCGCGCTATGTGGCCATGCTCGACACCGTCATCTCGACAGACGCCGAAATGGGCGCCGTGCTGATCGAGCGCGGCCGGGAGGTCGGGGGCGGCGATGTGCGGTGCGATGTGGCCACCATGGCCCGCGTGGTGGAGACGCAGGAGTTGGCTGACGGCCGGCTGCTGGTGATGGCGCTGGGAGTGCGTCGCATCCGGGTGCGGAGGTGGCTTCCCGACGATCCATATCCCTGCGCCGAGACCGAGGACTGGCCCGACGAGCCCGAAGATGAGTGGTCGGAGGCCCCTGAGCTGCTGCGACGGCTGTCCGGGCTGGTCTCGGAAGCCCGCAGCCTGGCCAGCCGCTTGCGGTTCGGGTCCGCGCCGCCCGAAGCGGCCGGGCCGGCTCCCGTCGATCTGGGCCACGACCCGTCCGAGGCCTCCTACCGGGCTGTGGCCCTGACTCCGCTCGGTCCGCTCGACCGCTACGAGGTGCTGTGCGCCCCGAGCGCCAGCCAGCGGCTCGCCGTGGCGCACCGTGTCGTGGCCGACGCCGTGGAGTTGTTGCGAGCAAGATCGCATTGGGGCTAAGTCTTGCGGTGCAGCGTCGTGGTTGCCGCCCCTGTTCGCTGCGCTCACGGGCCGCGCGGCCTCTGGGAGCTCGGATCGAGCTGGGCACCGGGTAGCGTGAAATCTCGCTACAGGGGCGGAGGATCAGGTTTGGCAGGCAGGCGGGGCGTTGCAGAAGTCGTGGACCTGGTAAAGGCCTACGTGCGCCAGGAGTTGCTCGGTCCGCTGCGGGGCGCGGGGCGATGGGTGTCGATGGGCCTGGCCGGCAGCGTTGCGCTGGTCGTGGGGGTGATCCTGCTGCTGCTCTCGATGCTGCGCGCTCTGCAGACCGAGACGGGCACCGCCTTCGAAGGGCACCGCTCGTGGATTCCCTACCTGATCGCGGTCGGCGCGCTCGTCGCGGTCATAGCGGCGCTGTTGCGCCAGGTCGGCAAGAGAGGCCTGCGGTGACCGCGGAATCGGACCGGATCACCCGCGATTCGCTGGAGGACGCCTTGCGCGACCTTCAAGCCGACATCGACCGGGACGCCCAGCCGCTCCTCGTCAAGGTCGCGTACGGAGCGGCCGCGGCCGCGGGCGTCCTGATCGGCCTCGCCTACCTGGTGGGGCGAAGGGCCGGCCGGCTCCGCAGGACCGTCGTAGAGGTGAGGCGGATCTGACCCATGGGACTGGTCGGCGGGAAGGCAGCCGGAGCCTGGATCACACGCCAGGCCGTGCGACGGGGCCTGCTCGGCAGCTCGCGGTTGTGGTTCGCGGCATTCGTCGCGCAGGGCGCGGTCAAGCTGGCGCGCCGGGCGCTCGGACCTCGCCAGCCCACGACGGTGCTGGAGGAACGGCTCGAGCCGGGTGCTGGAATCGAGGTCCGGCACCTGAACAGGGACCGCGGCTGAGCCCGGTCAGAGGCCGAGCGGGTGGGCGGTAACCAATGAGCATCCTGGTGAGGCGCCGAGCGAGGCCGCGGCCCGAGCGGCCCGTGAGCGCAGCGAACAAGAGCGGGAATGGCAATGCGGCACCGCAAAGCACTGACTCCTGCCCGCTGGGCCTCTAGGGCCGAGGTTGCTCCGATGAGAGTCGTGCTGCGCAACCCGACCAGGGAGATGGACATCGAGGGTCCGGTGACGGTGCACGTCCTACTGCAGCGGTTGGGGCTGAACCGGGAGTCGCACCTGGTGATATGCGACGGCGAGCTGGTAGCGGGCGACCGCACCCTGGCCGCGGAAGCCTCGGTGGAGATCCGCAGCGTGATATCGGGAGGGACGGGGCTGCGGTGAAGTGCCGGGCTGTGATGAGGTCAGGGCTGCGGTGAAGTGCCGGGCTGTGATGAGGTCAGGGCTGCGGTGAGGACCGGGCTGCGGTGAGGGCCGGGGTGCGATGAAGTGCCGGGTGTGTCGCGGTGCGGCAGTGATCGACATCCGGCGTCACAACGCCAACTTCTGCCGCGAGCACTTCCTGCGGTTGTGTCGCGACCAGGTGGAGCGAGCCATCCACCGTTTCGGCATGCTTGAGCCCGGCGAGCGTGTGCTGGTGGCGGTGTCGGGCGGCAAGGACAGCCTGGCCCTGTGGGACATACTGGTCGACTTGGGCTACGACGCCGACGGCTTCTACCTGGGGCTCGGCATCGGCGACTACAGCGAGGAGTCCGCCGGCTACGCCCACCGCTACGCGGAGGGCCGGGATCTCACCCTCCACACCGTCGACCTGCTGCGGACCCACGGCTTCGACATCGGCAGCGGCGCTCGCGCCGCCAAGAGGGCGCCGTGCTCGGCCTGCGGCCTGTCGAAGCGGCACCTGTTCGACGAGGCGGCCCGCCGGGGCGGCTACGACGCCCTCGCCACCGGGCACAACCTCGACGACGAGGCGGCCGTGCTCATGGGAAATACGCTGAGGTGGCAGACCGAGTACCTGGGCCGGCAACTGCCGGTACTGGAGGCCCGCGACGGCTTCCCCCGCAAGGTCAAGCCCCTGGTCCGGCTGAGCGAGCGAGAGACCGCGGCCTACTGCCTCCTGCGGGGCATCGACTACATCGTCGAGGAGTGCCCCATGGCGGTCGGCAACAAGCACCTCGCCTACAAGGCCGCGCTCAACGACATAGAGGTCCAGTCGCCCGGCGCCAAGCACGACTTCTACTTCGGCTTTCTTGCGAGGGCCTCGGAGCGCTTCCGGGCCGAGGTGGAGCGGGACCGGGCCGATCTGGCCCCATGCGAGCGCTGCGGATCGTCCACCGACGCCGGCGTGTGCGCGTTCTGCCGCCTGACCGAACGGGCTACCGCTCCCTCTCCGGTGCGCTTCTCCGAGCGCGGCAGTCCATGACTGCCGGGGCGTTCCCAGAGCGCGGCAGTCCATGACCGCCGGGGCGTTCGAGGCGGGGGAGCCGGTCCTGCTCATAGACCGCAAGAATCGCCGTTACCTGGTCGATCTGGCCGCTGGCCGCGAGTTCCACACCCACACCGGTGTGATCGACCACGACGACATCATTGGCGCACCCGAGGGAACCAGGCTGAAGTCGTCGCGGGGCGCGGCGTTCCTGGCTCTGCGTCCCACCCTGGCCGACGCGGTGCTCAAGATGCCCCGGGGAGCGCAGGTCGTGTATCCCAAGGACACGGGGGCGATCCTCATCCTGGCCGACATCTATCCGGGCGCCAGGGTGCTCGAGGCCGGGGTCGGCTCCGGAGCGCTGTCGATGTCGCTGCTGCGGGCGGGCGCGGTCGTATCCGGTTACGAGCGGCGCGAGGACTTCTGCGCCCGGGCCCGGGCCAATGTCGAGCGCTTCTGCGGCCCCGAGGCGCTGGAGCGGTACCGCACTGAGATTCGCGACATCTACGAGGGCATCGACGAAACCGACCTCGACCGGGTGGTGCTCGACCTGCCCGAGCCGTGGCGGGTCGTCGCTGGTGCGGCGGGGGCGTTGCGCACGGGCGGCATCCTGCTGGCCTACACACCGAGCATAGTCCAGGTCCAGAGGTTGCGCCGGGCGCTGGACGACTCGCCGTTCGGTCTCCACGACACTATCGAGGTGCTGCATCGGGGCTGGCATGTCGAGGGCGACGCGGTGCGGCCCAACCACCGCATGGTGGCCCACACCGGCTTCCTGACGGTGAGCCGGCTTACCGCTCAGTGAGGCGGCTGGCGCGGTGGCGCGCCGCGACCGCGGCCGCCGCCGTGGTCTTGGCGGGAGCGGGTGTGGCGGTGGCCGTGGATGCGATCTGGGATGGCCTGACGGAGTCCGGACCGGACGGGTTCGTGTCGACCCCGGCCCAATCCGGCCTCGTGAGCGATCCCGGCCCGACTTCCACCCGCCCGCCGCTGGACGACCCGCCCGATCCGGGTCCGGTGCCCGACGATCACGGCATCTCGGAGCCGGACCTGGCCACGGCGGTGGCCTCGTCGGTCCGGGTCGCGGCACCGGCATGCCGGGGGATCGTGCGCGAGGGCAGCGGGTTCGTGGTCGGAGACGGTGATCTCGTCGTGACCATCGCGCACCTGATGGTCGGAATGGAGGAGCCGGAGGTCGAGCTGGCCGACGGCCGCAAGCTGGCCGCGGTGACGGTGGCCTTCGATCCCGCCAACGACTTGGCCGTGCTGCGCGTGCCGGGCGCGGGCCTGCGCCCCCTTCCCCTCAGCGAAGCCGCGCCCGACGGGACGCTGGGAGCGTTGCTGGCCTGGGAGCAGGAGGGCGTGCCCGACCCGACGCCGTTCCGCATCGACCGGCCGGTGACGGTGCGCACCGAGCCGGTGGGCGGGGGCGACCGGATCGAGCGGCCCTCGTGGCTGCTGGCCGCCGACACCGAGGTGGGCGACTCCGGTGCTGCGCTCGTGGCCGAGTTGGATGGGCGCATCACCGCGGTGGGTGTGGCGTGGGGCGCATCCCGGCGCGGAGGTGGCGGGGTCGCCTACGCCACCCGGTCCGGCGCGGTGGAGAGGCTTCTCGACTCGTCGGATCTGGTCCAGCCGGCGGTGCTCCCCGACTGCGGTTGAGCCGCCCGCGGTGATCCCGGGGCCTGAGGCGCGGCTCCAGACGGGGCCTCAGACCTCGATGAAGATGCACTCCCCGGGGCACTCTTCGGCCGACTCGATCACGGCCTCCTCTTGGCCCGCTGGCACCGCCGCCAGGCCATCGGGACCACCGGGATCGGAGAAAACGTTGCCGTCCTCGACCACATAGGCGAGGCCGTCGTCGAGGAGCGTGAAGACGTCGGGCGCGATCTCCTCACACAAGCCGTCACCCGTGCACAAGTCCTGATCAATCCAGACCTTCATGTCGGTGGAGGTACCTCTCTTCAGTGGGGCTCTCTAGGGGGACAGGCCCCATTTTGGCCGTAGCGGCCCTCGGCGGGTTGCTCTTGACTGCAGCATAGCGGCCTTTGGGGCGAAAGATTGCCAGGCGATCCCGACCATTGGCAAGTTCCACGGCAACGGGCCTTTCCAGCTTGGCGCTGAACAGCATGAGCACGCAGTCTGGCGCCCGTGCGGTCTAGGGTGTCGTCCTACCCAGCCGACGAAACCCCGCAGGAGTTGAGCCGTGAGCGAAGCCGGCATCGGCGATTCAGCGCAGGATCTGGAGCGTCTGCGCCAGCTTGTGTCCGAGCTCGAGGGCGAGGTCGCCTCGCTGCGGCGGCGCCTGCACGACGCCCCCAAGCGGGTGCGGATGCTCGAGGAGCGGCTGGCCGACACGAAGGGCCGTCTGACCCAGGCCGTGTCCCAGAACGAGCGGCTCACGACCATGCTCCGCGACGCACGCGAGCACATCGGGTCGCTGCGGGAGGAAGTCGAGAAGCTCACCCAACCGCCCAGCGGTTACGGCACGGTTCTCGGGTGCAACGACGACGGCACCGTGGACGTGCGGGCCGGAGGCCGGAAGATGCGGGTCGCGGTCCATCCCGACCTGGCCGACGACCTGAGGGCCGGCGAGGAGGTCGCGCTCAACGAGTCGTTCAGCGTGGTGCTGGCCCGCCGGCCGGATCGCACCGGTGAGGTCGCCACGGTCAAGGAGCTGCTGCCGGGGGGCGATCGGGCCGTGGTGCTGGGCCGGGCCGATGAGGAGCGGGTCGTCGAGCTCGGTGCGGTGGTCTCGTCCGGGCCGATTCGCAGCGGCGACAATGTGCTCATCGACTCCTCGGGCGACCTGGTCATCGAGCGGCTGCCCCGCCCCGAGGTGGAGGATCTCATCCTGGAGGAGGTGCCCGACACCTGTTACGAGGATGTCGGTGGCCTCGACGCCCAGATAGAGCAGATCACCGACGCGGTGGAGCTGCCGTTCGTGCACCACACCCTGTTCGCCGAGTACGACCTGCCCGCGCCCAAGGGTGTGCTGCTCTACGGGCCGCCGGGCTGCGGCAAGACCCTCATCGCCAAGGCGGTGGCCAACAGCCTGGCCAGCAAGGTGTCGGAGATGTCGGGCGATGCCCGGGCCCGCAGCTTCTTCCTGAACATCAAGGGACCCGAGCTGCTCAACAAGTACGTGGGCGAGACCGAGCGCCAGATCCGCCTGGTGTTCCAGCGAGCCCGGGAGAAGAGCGAGCAAGGCTGGCCCGTCATCGTCTTCTTCGACGAGATGGAGTCGCTGTTCCGCACCCGCGGCTCGGGCATCAGCTCCGACATCGAGTCGACCATCGTGCCCCAGCTCCTGGCCGAGATCGACGGCGTGGAGGCTCTGCGAAACGTCATCGTCATCGGAGCCTCCAACCGGGAGGATCTAATCGACCCCGCCATCCTTCGTCCCGGCCGCCTCGACGTGAAGATCAAGATCGAGCGGCCCGACGCCGAGGCGGCCGCGTCCATCTTCGCCCGCTACCTGACTCCGAGCCTGCCGATCGCGGCCGAGATGGTAGACACTGTCGGCGGGGGCGACCCCGACAAGGCGGTGCGGGGCATGATCGAGCAGACCACCGAAGACATGTACAGGCCCGCAGACCCGAACCGGTTCCTCGAGGTCACCTACCAGAACGGCGACAAGGAAGTCATGTACTACCGGGACTTCGCCTCGGGGGCGATGATCGAGAACGTGGTCCGGCGGGCCAAGAAGCTGGCCATCAAGCGGGAGATCGCCGGGGGGACCCGCGGGATCATGACCGCCGATCTGCTCGCCTCGGTGCGCCAGGAGTTCAAGGAGCACGAGGACCTGCCCAACACGACCAACCCCGACGACTGGGCCCGGATCTCGGGCAAGAAGGGCGAGCGCATCGTGTTCGTGCGCACGCTGGTTTCCGGCGACGAGGAGGACATGGCCTCCGGCGGTCGCTCCATCGAGCGGGTGCAGACCGGCCAGTACCTCTAAGGGATAGCGGCCGTGCTGGTGCCGGTGACGCGGCTGCTGGTGGCGCTGGCGGCCGCGGCTTGGGCCGTTTCGGCCTGCGGCGATCCGGATCCTCGAGACGCCGCGGGCACCGAGTCGGCAAGCACGGCAGCGTCCCAGACCACCGAGGCGCCCGAGCCGGCCACGGCGGCCGGCGACATCGTCGATGACAGCGCGGAGGGGGACTTGCTCCACACGGTGCAGGGGCGGGGCAGGCTGGTCTGCGGCGTCTCGGGCACCAGGGTGATCTTCTCGGAGACCCGGCCCGACGGCAGCGTGGTCGGCGTCGATGCCGACTTCTGCCGTGTGGTTGCGGCGGCGGTGTTCGGCGACGCCGGGGCGGTGGAGTTCGTGTCGCTCACCACGGGGGAGCGTTTCGCGGCCCTTCAATCGGGCCACATCGACGTGCTCTTCCGCAGCACCACCTGGACGCAGAGCCGCGACACCGCCGTGGGCCTGGATTTCGGACCGGTGATCTACTACGACGGCCAGCAGCTCATGGCCAGGGCCGCCGACAGGTACACGATCTCCTCCGAGGTGGCCGACATCGCCGGTGCCGTGGTGTGCGCCCTGGCCGGGACGACGACCGAGCAGAACGTCTCCGATGCCGCCGACGCGGCCGGGATCGACATCACCCTCACCACCCTCGAGGACTTCGACGCCATCATCGAGAACTTCATCGCGGGCGCATGCGACGTGGCCACCGCCGACGGCTCGGCGCTGGCCGGGCGCAAGGCGAAGCAGCAGCCCGACGACCAGGAATGGGTGATCTTCCCGGCCACCCCGTTCTCCAAGGAGCCGCTCGCCCCGGTGTACCCGCAGAACCAGTCGCGCTTCGGCGACGTCGTGAACTGGGCGGTGTACGCCACGATCATCGCCGACGAGAAGGGGATAACCCAGGCCAACGTCGACGCCATGGCGGCCGATCCTCCCGACGCGGAGGCGGCCCGACTGCTGGGTGCCTCTGACGACGAGCAGCAGTCGAACATGGGCCTGGCTCCCGACGCCTTCCATCAGGCCATCTCCCAAGTGGGCAACTATGGCGAGATCCTCGCCCGCCACCTGGGCCCCGCGGGCCTGACCCGCGCCGGCTCAATCAACGCGAGCTGGCGCGACGGCGGGTTAATTTACGCTCCGCCGGCCCGCTGAGGCCCTGCCGGGCCGACGCGGCAGCAGTGGCTCGAACTACTGCCGAATGGGGTTTGAAAGACGCGCGCCGGACCATACCGTGGCGATGTCATTGACGACCAGCCCACGGAGGGAACCAGTGACCAAGAACAACTTACTGTTATGGCGCGTACTCGCCGTTCTTTGCGCCGTGACGCTCATTGCCGCAGCATGCGGAGATGACGACGACGCGGACGTAACAACGGCGCCGACCGAGACGGCTGCAGCGGAGCCCGACGCGGCCGAGCCTGCGGAGACCCCCACGACCGTGGGGGATGTCGTCGACGACACCCAGGACGGCGACCTGCTCGACACGGTCCTCGATCGCGGCGAGCTGAACTGCGGCGTTTCCGGATCGGCGGTGGCGTTCTCGGAGACCCAGCCCGACGGCTCCCAGACCGGCTTCGACGCCGACTATTGCCGGGCGGTGGCTGCGGCGCTGTTCGGCGACGCCGACGCGGTCGTGTTCACTCCTCTGACTGCGGCTGAGCGGTTCACCGCGGTGCAGACGGGCGAGGTCGACGTTCTGATACGCAACACCACCTGGACCCAGAGCCGTGACACCGAGGTCGGCATGGACTTCGGTCCGACCACCTACTACGACGGCCAGCAGCT
Source organism: Acidimicrobiia bacterium (assembly GCA_021296315.1). Classification (GTDB taxonomy): domain Bacteria; phylum Actinomycetota; class Acidimicrobiia; order Acidimicrobiales; family Aldehydirespiratoraceae; genus Aldehydirespirator. Next base: position 26,564 of record JAGWAO010000013.1, read on the forward strand.
CATGGCCCGCGAGTCCGCCGGCTTCTCGGGAGCCTCCCAGGTGGCCGACATCGCCGGCGCGGTGGTGTGTACCAACGCCGGTACCACGACCGAGCAGAACATCGCCGACGCGGCCGACGCGGCCGGGATCTCGATGCAGCTCACCACCTTCGAGGACTTCGACCAGGTCACCGAGAACTTCATCAATGGCGCCTGCGATGTCATCACGACCGACGGCTCGGCCCTGGTGGGGCGCAAGGCCAACCAGCAGCCTGCGGGTGAGAACTGGGTGATCTTCCCGGCCACGCCCATCTCCAAGGAGCCTCTCGGCCCGACCTACGGGCAGAACCAGTCCCGTTTCGCGGACGTGGTGAACTGGACCGTGTACGCCACGATCATCGCCGATGAGAAGGGCATCAACTCGGGCAACGTCGACGACATGGCGGCCAGCCCGCCCGACGCTGAGGCGGCCCGCCTGCTCGGTGCAGCCGACGACGAGCAGCAGTCGAACATGGGGCTGGCCCCCGACGCCTTCCGCCAGGTGATCGCCCAGGTCGGGAACTACGACGAGATCTACTCCCGCCACCTGAACCCGGTCGGTCTCACCCGCGAGGGCTCGGCCAACGCCGGCTGGCTCGACGGAGGCCTCATCTACGCACCGCCAGCCCGGTAAGGCGACGGCTTCAAGAGACTTCACCTGAAGGACATACTCGTCTAGGTTTGCGGGGGTCCGGGACAGCAGTCCCGGGCCCCCGTTGCCGTTTCCGTACTCGAAGCCCGCGACCCACCGCCCCGGAGGCGCCCCCGGCGTGTCCAACACTGATCAAGCCACGCTGGCCGCGACCCAGTCGCAGCGTCCGCCCTTCTACCGCGACGCCACCGTCGTCAAGTGGCTGGCACAGGTCTTCACGCTTCTGCTGGTCGTCTTCGCTCTGTTCTTCCTGACCACGCAGGCCCTCGAGAACCTCAACCGCCAGGGAATCGAGATCAAGTACGACTTCCTGAGCATCGGCCTCGGGAGCGACCTCCGGGAGGGCATCGACACCGATCCCGACACCGCCGGCCGGGCGCTGTGGGCCGGTGCGGTCAACACGCTCCGCATCGCCGCGGGCGGGATCGTCGCCGCCACCATCCTCGGGGTGCTGATCGGGGTCGGGCGGCTGTCGAGCAACTGGATCGTCAGCCGCATGTGCAGCGTCTACATCGAGACGATCCGCAACATCCCGCTGCTGGTCCAGATCGTCCTGATCTGGGCGCTCGTCGCCACCCTTCCCGACGTCGAATTGGATCAGGGGCCCATCAACGGTCTTCTGCACCTCTCCAACAAGGGGATGTCGGTGCCGCGCCTGCACATCGACGACGGCTTCTACCAGTGGCTCATCTTCATCGGTGCCGGCTGGCTGGTCGGCACCTTCGTGAAGCGCCGCCGGGAGCGCCGTCACGACGCCACCGGCCGCGACACCTACCCCGTGCTGAGCTTCCTGGCCGTACTGGCCGCCTTCGGCGCAGTGGGCTGGGTCGCGCACCCGATGTTCAGGTGGGTGGGCGCCATCTTCGACTTCATCGGCGACGGGTTCTCCTCGTTGACACCGGTCGTCGTGCAGGTTGTGCTGTCGCTGGCCGCGCTGGCGGCGGCGGCATGGTGGATCCGTCGCTTCCTGGCCCGGCTGCGCACGCCGGCGGGGCTCATGAAGCTCACCGACGACGACAAGTTCCGCATCATCTTCGCCGGGGTGGGCGCCCTGGCGGTGATCGCGTTCATGCTGGTGGGCTGGCCCGGCCTCGCGAGCTGGATCATCAACTCCGGCACCGACCTGCTGGGGGTCATCGCCGACAAGTTCGGGGACGGCCGCACCGGACAGCCTCTCGACATCAAGCGACCGGACGTCGAGCAGCTCGGCAACTTCCCCAACCCCGGTCCGGCCGGGTTGAACCTCACCCAGGGCGGCGCCGCGGTGTTCTTCGGTGTGGTGCTGTACACCGCGTCCTTCATCGCCGAGATCGTGCGGGGCGGCATCCTGGCTGTTCCCAAGGGCCAGACCGAGGCCGCCCAGGCGGTCGGGCTGCGGCGGGTGACGATGCTGCGCCGCGTCATCCTGCCCCAGGCCTTCCGGGTGATACTCCCGCCGCTGGGCAATCAGTACCTGAACCTCACCAAGAACACCTCCCTGGCCATCGCGGTGGGCTACAGCGACTTCGTCCAGGTGGGCCAGATCGTCTACAACCAGACCGGCAAGACGCTCGAAGTGATCTCCCTGTGGATGCTCTTCTACCTGGCCTGCTCGTTGACGATCTCGGTGGTGGTCAACTTCTTCAACATCCGCATGAAGATCGTGGAGCGTTGAGATGCCTTGGAGCGTTGAGATGCCTGGAGTGCTGGGATGACTGTGCCGATGGGTGATCCAGCGGCAACGGCCGCAGGCTCGGTCGAACCGTGGGCCGGCGAGCGCGAGCCTGCCCAGAAGCCCGACGAGCCGAGCCTGTCCGCGGGGGAGTGGCTCACCAAGAACCTGTTCTCCTCCCCGGTCAACGCACTGCTCACGGTCGTCTTCTCGCTGTTCGTGTTCCTGGTGGTGCGCGGCCTGCTCAACTTCATGTTCAGCGAGGAGCGAACCTGGCGGGCCGTCAAGACCAACATGCGGTTCCTGTTCACCCACGCCTACCCCCAGGAGCAGTACACCCGCATCTGGGTCTGCGTGGGCGCCATCGCAGTGCTCTCCGGGCTGTCGGTAGGGCTGCTGGCCCGAGTCGGCGGCGGCATCTCGATGAAGAAGCTGTCGATGAACCTGATGGGCACGGGCGCTGTGATCGCGCTGGGGATCGTGCTGCGCGAGCCCTCGGCGATCGTCGACGACGAGGGCCTGGCCCTGCACCGAGATGTCTCAGAGGCCGTCGGCGGCTCCTTCGCCGGCTGGTTGGACAGCAACGCCTTCACGGTGCTGGCCGTGCTGGTGCTGGCCAACGTCGCTCTTGCCGTCTGGTTCCACCGCCAGGACACCTACCTGCGGGGCGGACCAGAGCCGAGGATCGCTCATGGTGCGCTCGTACTGGCGAGCTTCGGGGTGCTGATGGTGCAGCAGTACGCAAGCGGCGAGGTCGTCCGGGAGTCGTTCGCCGACGCCATGTTGGACCGGGCTTGGTGGTGGCTGGCCGCGGCCGCGCTCGCCGGCGCGGGCGCAGCATTGTGGATCGGGCTGGGCGACGCCCGCCGGCGCCACACATTCGTGCCGGCCATGTACGTGTTCTTCGCGGTCGCCGGGGTGATGGTGCTGTCGTCGTGGGTGTACCCGTGGGGGCACTACGGATTCCTGGAGGGCGAGTTCATCGCCGAGCCCGGCAGCACGGTCGCGATGACCACGAAGCTGCCGTGGACGGTCATGCTGCTCCTGCTGGTGGCCACCTACCATCTGGGGCGAGTGCTCAGGGCGGCACGGGCGGGCCCGAAGTTGCGGGTTCCGCTGAACCTGCTGTGGGTGCTGACCCCCTTCGTCCTGTACTGGGCGGTGCTGCGCGACCCCGACCTCGACTGGGACCACGTGCTGTCCACCGACCTCCCGATGGCGCTGTTCTTTGCCGCCTTCGGGGGCCTTGTGATGTGGTTCCTGGCCCACCCCCGCATCGGCGAGGCCGGAAGGGTGATTGCCGCCGTGCTGGTGGCGGTGGCCGCGCTCAACTGGGTGGCCGCGTACTTAGGTTGGTACCCGATGCTTCAGAAGGCGCGGATCAGCTTCCTGCTGCTGGCCGTGGTCGCCCTGCTGGCCCACAACTTCGCCGGAGACCGCTCCCAGCGGATGAAGCTGGTGGCCGCGTGGGTCGCGACCATGGCCGTATTCCACTGGCTCGTCACGCTGGTCAACTCGCCCTCGACCGTCGACACGCCCACCGACGCCCTGATCGGCGGCTTCGGCATCACCCTCATCGTGGCCGTGTTCACGCTGCTGCTGGCCTTCCCGATGGGAGTGCTCCTCGCGCTGGCCCGCACGTCCAAGCTGCCGATCTTCAGGGTGCTGTCCACCGCCTACATCGAGGTGTTCCGGGGCGTGCCGCTGATCACGGTGCTGTTCTTCTTCACTCTGATCTTCAACCTGTTCCTTCCCCAGAGCATGACCCTGGTGGACATCGCCGGGGCCACCATCGGCTTCGCGCTGTTCTCGGCCGCCTACCTCGCCGAGAACATCCGCGGCGGCCTGCAGGCCGTCCGCCGCGGCCAGTACGAGGCCTCCGACGCGGTCGGGTTGACCACTGTGCAGCGCACCCTGTTCATCGTGCTGCCGCAGGCCCTGAGGGTGTCGATACCGCCGCTGGTCGGCCAGGTCATCGCCACCTTCAAGGAGACCTCGCTGCTGGCCATCGTCGGGATCTTCGACTTCCTGCGGATCGCCGACAAGGTCATCTCCGCTCAGTCCGAGTTCCTCGGCGTCAAGCGCGAGGGCCTGCTGTTCGTGTCGTTCATCTACTGGCTGTTCGCCTACAACATGTCCAAGCACAGCCAGCGCCTCGAGAAGCGGCTGGGAGTGGGGGAGCGCTAGCCGTGCCGACCGTCTACACACCGCAGGGGATGAAGCCATGAGTGTCAGCGACGCCACCACAGGGGGGATCGGGTCATGAGTGTCAGCGACGCCACCACCGCCTTGACCGAGGAGCTCGCCGCCCGCGACGACATGATCGTGTGCGAGGGGGTCAACAAGTGGTTCGGGGACTTCCAGGCCCTCGACGGGATCACCGCCATCATCAAGGAGCGCGAGGTGGTGGTGGTGCTCGGCCCGTCGGGCTCGGGAAAGTCCACCTGGATCCGCTGCATCAACCGCCTCGAGGCCCATCAGGAGGGGCGCATCGTCGTGGACGGCGTGGAGCTCACCAACGACCTGCGCAACATCGAGAAGATCCGCTCCGAGGTCGGCATGGTGTTCCAGCAGTTCAACCTGTTCCCCCACCTGACCGTTGAGGACAACGTCACGCTGGCGCCGATCTGGGTGCGCAAGAAGCCGAAGGGGGAGGCCGAGGAGCTGGCCCGCTCGCTGCTGGAGCGGGTCGGCATCCCCGAGCAGGCCGAGAAGTACCCGGGACAGCTCTCCGGCGGCCAGCAGCAGCGGGTGGCCATCGCCCGGGCCCTGGCCATGGAGCCCAGGATCATGCTCTTCGACGAGCCCACCTCCGTGATCAAGGAGGTCCTGGACGTGATGAAGGAGCTGGCCCTGTCCGGCATGACCATGATGGTGGTGACCCACGAGATGGGCTTCGCCCGCGAGGTCGCCGACCGCGTGATCTTCATGGAGGACGGCCAGATAGTCGAGACCGGCACCCCCGAGCACTTCTTCACCGATCCCCGCGAGGAACGCACCAAGCTGTTCCTGTCCCAGATCCTCTAGAGGCCGAGCGGATGGCAGCGTCTCGTGAGGCATGCCGCGAGGCGTTGAGCGAGGCCGTGGCCCGAGCGGCCCGTGAGCGAAGCGAACAAGAGCGGACACAACGTCCCACCGTCGGCGAGTCTCGCTAGCGTCCGGCCCGTGGCTGTCCCCAAGACGCTCGGCCTCGAGACCGAGTACGGCATCGTCCACCGGGGCGCGCCGGAGCCCAACCCGATCTCGGCGTCCTCGCTGCTGATCAACGCCTACCTGATCGCCACCCAGCAGTCGCCCGAACCGGGCCGGGCCGCGGTGGGCTGGGACTTCACCGACGAGACTCCCGGCAACGACGCCCGGGGCGGCGCTCCCACGGGCTCGCTCGCGCCCGAGATCGAGACCCACCTGGTGAACGCGGTGCTCACCAACGGTGCCCGCTACTACGTCGACCACGCCCACCCCGAGCTGTCCACCCCCGAGTGCGCCGACGCTCGCTCGCTGGTCGTCTATGACCGGGCTGCCGAGCTGATCGCGGCCCGCTCGATGGAGGCGGCCCGCATGCTGCTGCCCCAGGGCGAGGAGATCGTGGTCTACAAGAACAACTCCGACGGCAAGGGCAACACCTACGGCTGCCATGAGAACTACCTGGTGAGCCGGGCTGTGCCGTTCTCGCGCATCGTGACCCACGCCACCGCGCACTTCGTGACCCGCCAGATCTTCTGCGGCGCGGGCAAGCTGGGCAGCGAGACCTCCGGCATGCGCCTGGACGAGGCCGGCTACCAGATCTCCCAGCGGGCAGACTTCGTCGAGGAGGAGGTCGGTCTGGAGACCACCCTCAAGCGTCCCATCGTCAACACCCGCGACGAGCCCCACGCCGACGCGGCCAAGTACCGGCGCCTGCACGTGATCGTAGGCGACGCCAACATGTCGCAGGTGGCGACGTTCCTCAAGGCGGGCACGACCGCGCTGGTGATGGCCCTCACCGAGGACGACGCGATGCCCCGCGAGCTGCGCTTCGCCACGCCGGTGGCCGCGTTTCGCCAGGTGAGCCGCGACCTGTCGCTGCGGGCGCCGCTGGAGTTGGTCGACGGGTCCACCATCACCGCTCTGGGCGCTCAGTGGGAGCTGCTGGGCGCGGCCCGCGCCTATGTGGACGCCCGGGGCGCGGACGCGGTCGGCGGCCAGGTCGCCTATGAGGTGCTGGGCCGCTGGGAGACGGTGCTCGGTGGCTTGGAGCGGGACCCGATGGAACTGGCCGCCCAGATCGACTGGGTGGCCAAGCTCCGGTTGCTGGAGGGCTTCCGGGAGCGTCACGGTCTCGACTTCCAGGACGCCCGCCTCAGGGCCCTCGACATCCAGTACCACGATCTGCGCCCGGGTAAGTCCCTGGCGGCCAGGGCGGGGCTCGAGACGCTGGTGGACGAGGCCGACGCCGAGTTGGCCATGACCGAGCCGCCGCCCGACACCCGCGCCTTCTTCAGGGGCCGGTGCCTGCAGCGCTTCGCGGCGGAGGTGGTGGCGGCCAACTGGGACTCGATCGTGTTCGATGTGGGCGAGGGCTCGCTGCGACGGGTCTCCATGACCGAGCCGACCCGGGGAACCGTCACCCACGTGGGCACCATGTTCGACGAGTGCGACTCCGCGATCGACCTGCTGCGCCGCTTGGGCGCCGCTGGCGCGTAACCTCCTGTTCTACGATCCACATAAGGCACCGAGCCGGAGGAACGCAATGGCCGAACGAGAGCAGATCCGAAAGCCGGCGCCGGCAACCCGCGAGCAGTCCGTGGAGGAGGCGCCGCCCGCGTCCGAGCGGGGCTCGGACATCAAGGCCCAGCTCGACGACCTGCTCGACGAGATCGACGAGGTGCTCGAGACCAATGCCGAGGACTTCGTGAAGAGCTACATCCAAAAGGGCGGCGAGTGAGCCTGCCCCGCTTCGGACCGCACGACGATCCTGGTCCCGACTTTGCCGCGCTGCTGCGCCTCACCGCCTCCGGTCCCGAGGCCGGTCCGCTCGGCCCGGCCGCCCAGCACCCGCAGGCACCGCCGGAGATCCCCCACGGCACGACCTGCGTGGCCGTGCGCTACGACTCGGGGGTGGTCCTGGCGGGAGATCGGCGAGCAACCGCGGGGCATCTGATCAGCAACCACCGCATCGAGAAGGTGTTCCCCGCCGACCGCCACTCCGGCGTGGCCATCGCGGGCGCGGCCGGGCCCTCGACGGAGATGGTGAGGCTGTTCCAGCTCCAGCTCGAGCACTACGAGAAGGTCGAGGGCACCCCGATCAGCCTCGAGGGCAAGGCCAACCAGCTCGGCCAGATGGTGAGGGCCAACCTGCCCGCAGCCATGCAGGGACTGGTGGTGGTGCCGATCTTCGCGGGCTTCGACACGGTGGCCTCCAGGGGCCGGATCTTCGAGTACGACGTCACCGGCGGGCGCTACGAGGAGCGGGACCATGCGGCCACCGGCTCGGGCTCGCTGCACGCCGACACCGTGGTGAAGCTGGGATTCCGCCCGTCGATGGCGAGGACTGCGGCTGTGGACCTGGCGCTGGACGCGCTGTACGTGGCCTCCGACGCAGATGCCGCCACCGGCGGACCCGACCCGGTGCGCGGCGTGTTCCCGGTAGTGGCGGTGATCGACGCCGACGGCTATGTGCGCCTCGACGACGCCGAGTTGCGCCGCCGCACCGAGCGGCTGCTGCGCCGCCACCGCAGCCGGCGCGAGGGCGGCAAGGGGGGAGCATCATGACGATGCCTCGGGCCCGAATTCCGAGCAAGGGGGGTTCTTGGCGATGACGATGCCCTTCTACGCCCCGCCCGAGCAGATGATGAAGGACAAGGCCGACTATGCCCAGAAGGGCATCGCCCGGGGCCGCAGCCTGGCTGGCTTCCGCTACGACGGCGGCATCGCCATCGTGGCCGAGAACACCTCCAGCACGCTGCGCAAGGTGAGCGAGATCTACGACCGCATCGCCTTCGCGGGGGTGGGCCGCTACAACGAGTTCGACCAGCTGCGCATTGCCGGGGTGCGCCACGCCGACCTGAAGGGTTTCGCCTTCAGCCGCGAGGACGTGGACGCCCGCAGCCTGGCCAACGCCTACGCCCAGAGCCTCGGGCAGGTCTTCACCCACGAGTTCAAGCCGATGGAAGTGGAGATACTGGTGGCCGAGATCGGCCTCGACGCCGACGGCCGCGGCGACCAGCTGTTCCACATCCTCTACGACGGCACGGTGGTCGACGAGGACGACTGGGTGGTGCTCGGCGGCGAGACCGAGGAGATCTCGGAGCGCTTCGAGGCGGCCCTGCCCGAGGCGCCGCGCTCGCTGGCCGACGGCGTGCAGGCCGCGGTCGACGCCCTGGCCGGACCCGATCGCACCCTGAGCGCCGAGGGCCTCGAGGCCGCGGTGCTGGACCGCGGCAACGTCCGCCGCGCCTTCCGCCGCCTCAGCGACGAAGAAGTAGCCGTCATCCTGCAGGCCTAGAACGTGCGCGCGTGGGCGATGCCGCCTCGCGCTGCGGCGTTGTGTTCGGCCCGTCAGGCAGCTTCGCGGCTGTCGCCGTCGGATTCGGGGTCGTCGGTCGCGGGCCGGCCGATCCGCAGTTGGCCCTCGATGCGAGCGAGCCGTTCCCGGGTGTCGCCGAGGATGCTGATCACGGCGCCGTGGCTTCTCTCGATCAGGTCCCGGTTCTTGTCGATCAGGTCCCGGTTCTTGTCGATCAGGTCCCGGTTCTTGTCGATCAGGTCCCGATTCTCCTTGCGGGCCTGGTCGATGAGGTCCCGGTTCTCTTTGCTGGCGTCGGTGATGAGCCGGCGTGTCTCGATGCTGTCTCGGTGCTGGATGCGGATCGAGGCCACCATCAGCGTGATCAGCGAGGCGAGGATGACGCCGAAGGACGTCCCGAGGATGGTCAGCACTGTCGCGGCCGTCTCGGTGTCCATGGGCCCAACCTATCCCACCAGCTATAGCGATGCAACCTGAAACTCTATGAGAATGATTGAACTATCGTCCATAGTCGCTGCGGCCCACCCCCGAGCACAGGTCGGGCCGATCCGTCGGCGGGTGGCGGCGGGGGGTACGGTGGCGGGGTGCAGCGGCGCATCTTCGGCATCGAGAACGAGTACGGCGTCACCTGCACGCTGCGGGGCCAGCGCCGCCTGAGCCCCGACGAGGTGGCCCGCTACCTGTTCCGCAAGGTGGTGTCGTGGGGGCGCAGCAGCAACGTGTTCCTGGGCAACGGATCCCGGCTCTACCTCGACGTCGGCAGCCATCCCGAGTACGCCACCCCGGAGTGCGACTCGGCCCATGACCTGGTGGTGCACGACAAGGCGGGGGAGCGCATCGTAGAGCGCCTGCTGGGCGACGCCGAGGAGCGCCTGGCCGAGGAGGGAATCCGCGGCGACGTGTTCCTGTTCAAGAACAACACCGACTCGGCTGGCAACAGCTACGGCTGCCACGAGAACTACCTCACCAGCCGCCGCGACGACCTCAACGATTACGCCGAGGTGCTGATCCCGTTCCTGGTCAGCCGCCAGATCTACGCGGGGGCGGGCAAGGTGCTGCAGACCGCCCGGGGCGCCATGTACTGCATGAGCCAGCGGGCCGAGCACATCTGGGAGGGGGTGTCGTCGGCCACCACCCGGTCGCGCCCGATCATCAACACCCGCGACGAGCCCCACGCCGACGCGGAGCGCTTCCGGCGCCTGCACGTGATCGTGGGCGACTCCAACATGAGCGAGTACACGACCTTCCTCAAGGTCGGGGCGTGCGCGCTGATGCTGCGCATGCTGGAGGACCCCCGCGTCGTGCTGCGGGACATGACGCTGGAGAACCCGATCCGAGCCATCCGCGAGATCAGCCACGACGTCACCTGCCGGCGCCGGGTGCGGCTCGCCACCGGCCGGGAGGTCAGCGCGCTCGAGATCCAGTCGGAGTACCTGAACCGGGCCCTGCGCTACGCCGAGCACCACGACCTCTCCGACGAGGAGAAGAAGGCTCTCACCATGTGGGAGTACTGCCTGACCGCCATCGAGCAGGATCCGCTCCAACTCGACCGCGAGATCGACTGGGTCGTCAAGCACCATCTGGTGGAGGCCTACCGCGAGCGGCACGGGCTGGACCTGTCCGACCCCCGCGTCGCCCTGGTGGACCTCCAGTATCACGATGTGAGCCAGAGCCGCGGCCTCTACTACTGCATGCAGCACCGGGGCATGGTGGAGACGCTGGTGACCGAGGCCGAGATCCATCACGCGGTGGAGCACCCGCCGTCCACCACCCGGGCCCGCCTGAGGGGCGAGTTCATCCGCCGGGCCAAGGAGCGCAGGCGGGACTACACCGTCGACTGGGTCCACCTGAAGCTCAACGACCAGTCCCAGCGAACCGTGCTGTGCAAGGACCCGTTCAAGTCCCACGACGAGCGGGTGGAGAAGCTGATCGCCTCCCTCTAGAGGCCGAGCCTGCGAGGCCGTGGCCCGAGTGGCCCGTGAGCGCAGCGAACAAGAGCGGGAGACGCAGCGCGTCGACGCGAGACGATGAATTCCCCGCCGCCGTCGGTTGGAGGCTGGCCCCTGTAACGTCCCTCCGCGGGCTGGCAGCATCCGCCGAGCCCAAGATTCTCGCCATGGACAAGTTCGAACGGCTCTTGAACCTCGCCGCGGCGCTGCTCAACGCATCGCATCCGCTCAGCGCGAACGAACTGCGTGAGCGCATGGCCGGTGCCTACGCGACGGACAAGACCGCATTCAGGCGGATGTTCGAACGCGACAAGGCCGACCTGAGGGCGATCGGCGTGCCCATTGAGGTCTCGACCCTCTACCGGCTCGACCCTCCGGTGGAGGGCTACCGCATCCCGTCCGGGCAGTACGCCGGCCGTGACCTGCGTTTCGAACCCGACGAGCTCGCGGTGCTGCACCTCGCCACGAACCTGGTGCGTCTCGAGGGCGGCGCGGGCGCCGGCCTCGCCCGGCTCGGCGGCGCCGCGCCGTCCGGTGGCAGTACCGAACCGGTCGAGGCGGTAGGCGAGCTGCCCTTCCACGACTCGCTGTCGAAGCTGGTGGCGGCCGCCATCGGCCGCCGGGCGGTCTCGTTCGCGTACCGGGACACGGAGCGACAGGTCGAGCCCTGGCGCCTGTCGTTCCACCGGGGCCACTGGTATCTGGTGGGCTGGGACGTAGACCAGTCCACCGAACGCATGTTCCGCGTGGACCGCATCGACGGGGAGGTCACTGAGCGGGGCCCGGCGGTCAACCCGGTGGGGCAGGGTCCCGATCCCCGCACCCTGAAGCCGTGGGAGTTCGGCACGGGCGAGCCGGTCGAGGCTCGGGTGCTGGTGGACGCCGACCAGGCCGGCTGGGCCTGCCACCGCGCCGGCGTGGACGGGGAGCGCCGGCCCGACGGCTCGGTAGTGATCACGCTCCAGGTGCGCGACACCGCCGCGCTCAGGTCGTTCGTGGTCGAGTTCCTCGAGCACGCCGAGGTGCTTGAACCCCAGTGGCTGCGCGACGAGTTCGTGGCCTGGCTGGAGGCTCTGGCCTGAAACCTGTTGAGCGGGCGCACCGTCAGGGGCCGAACGGATCGGGAGCGATTGATGAGGATCCTGGCGATGCGCCGAGCGAGGCCGTGGCCCGAGCGGCCCGTGAGCGAAGCCAACAAGAGCGGGAGTGGCACCGCTGCGCCCCGACGGGCCTCGCACCTGTTCGCGCTGCCCTTAGGGTGATTGGGTGACGTCGGCGGCGGCTGCGAACGGGGCCAAGCTCTCAGTGACCGAGCGGATGGCCCGTTTGCTGGGCGTCGTCCCCTGGGTGGTCAAGCAGGGCGGCGCCCACCTGGACGACATCGCGGCCCGTTTCGACTATCCCCGCGAGCAGCTGCTGGAAGACCTGACCCAGCGGCTCTTCTTCGTCGGCGTGCACCCGTTCACCCCCGACACGCTCATAGACGTCCACATCTCCGACGGCATCGTCGACATCCAGTACGCCGACTGGTTCTCGCAGCCCATGCGGCTCACAAGCGAGGAGGCGACCCGGCTGCTGGCCGCCGGCCGCACCGTGCTCGACATGGCGCAGGGGCGCGGGTCCCAACCCGGTGATCACGAGTCCGGGGCCGACCCGCTGGTACGGGCCCTCACCAAGCTCAGCCTGTCGTTGGGATCGGAGGGCGCAAGCGCGGTAGATCGCATCGACGTGTGCTTGGGCCAGGCGCCTGCCGAGACCCTCGACGACCTGCGCCGGGCCATCGACCTGAGGCGGCAGATCGAGATCGAGTACTACTCGCAGGGGCGTGACCAGATGACCTCGCGGGCCGTCGATCCGGCCCGGCTGTTGAGCCATGACGGCGCGTGGTACCTGTTCGGCTGGTGCCACCGCGCCGGCGCGGAGCGGGTGTTTCGTGTCGACAGGATCGGCGCGCTGACCGTGACCGACTCGGTGGCACAGGTAGACTTGCCCGTTGGTCCCGCACCCTCGCTGTCGGTCGACAGCGTGGACCGCTCCGCCACGATCCGGCTGGCTCCGCCGGCGGCCTGGGCCGCCGACTACTATCCGGTGCGGCAGCGAACCTATCACGCCGACGGCACCGTCGACGCCGTGTTCGCGGTGGCCGGCGAGTCGTGGCTGGCCCGGCTGCTGGTGCAGCTGGGACCGCGGGGCGAGATGATCGACAGCCACACCGACATCGACCCGGATCTGCGGGCGGCCACCGCGGCACGGATGCTGGAGCGATACCGCCGGTGACCGAGCCGGCGGCCGCTCGGCCGGGTGAGTCTGGGGAGCGGGCAAACGTGGAGTCCACGCGGTCGCATATGTCGGCGGAGCGGGCAAACGTGGAGTCCACGCGGTCGCATATGTCGGCGGAGCGGGCAAACGTGGAGTCCACGCGGTCGGGCGCATCGGCGGAGCGGGCAAACGTGGAGTCCACGCGGTCGGGCGCCGATGACTGGGATGGGGGGGTGCAGCCGCCCGCCACGCCCGCCGGCGATGCCGCGCCCGCCGACATCGGTGCCGACGGGCCGTCGCCGACCCGGGGGCAGCGTGCGTTGCCAGTTGTCGTCGAGTGGCTGGTCGTGCTGGTCTGCGCCCTGGGTCTGGCCCTGCTGCTCAAGGCCTTCCTGGTGGAGGTGTTCGTCATCCCGTCGGGCTCGATGGAGCCCACCCTGGTGGTCGACAACCGGGTGGTCGTGTACAAGCTCGGATACCGCTTGCACGACGTGAACCGCGGCGATGTGGTGGTCTTCGACAGCCCGAGCCAGAGTGGGGGTGTCGATGACCTGATCAAGCGGGTCGTCGCCCTGGGCGGCGAGACCTTCGAGATCCGCGACGGCCGGGTGTACATCGACGGCACCCGGCTGGAAGAGCCCTACCTGGAAGACGGCGAGTCGACGTTTCCCAAGGCGCCTATCCCGGGCTGCGTCAACGAGGCCGACTCGCAGCGCTGCGAGGTGCCGCAGGGCAAGGTCCTCGTGCTGGGCGACAGTCGCGAGGACAGCCGCGACGGCCGCTTCTTCGGCCCCATAGACGTCGACGACATCGTGGGCAGAGCCTTCTTGAAGATCTGGCCCCCGAACGACATGGGTGGGCTGTAACCGCCGCACGGCCCGGCTGGGTGATACTGGGCTGATGCCGACCCGGATACCGGCTCTGATGGCGCCGCCCATTGCTTTCGCCCACCGCGGGGCGAGAGCCCACGCCCGGGAGAACACGCTTGAAGCGTTCGCGCTGGCCCACCAGATGGGGGCCACCGGCATCGAGACCGACGCCTGGATCACCGCCGACGGCGAGGTCGTGCTGAACCATGACGAGACCGTCGGACGATTGCCCACCTTCTCCACCCGCCGGATCCTCGGTCGGCCCATCGCCAGCCTGCCCCGGTCCCGGCTGCCCGGCCACATTCCCACTCTCGGCGAGTACTACCAGCACTGCGGAACCGATCTCCCCCTGAGCGTCGACGTGAAAGACGAGTCCGCCTTCACAGGACTGATCGCAGTGGCCCGGGACCAAGGCGCGGCCGAGCGGCTGTGGGTCTGCCACCACGACGCCGGCGTGCTCGGGATCTGGCGGTCCGCCGCGCCCGAAGTGCGGCTGGTGCACTCCACGCGCCTGGACCGGCTGGCGCGGGGTCCCGAGCGCCATGCTGCCGACCTCGCTGAGGCCGGCATCGACGCGGTGAACTGCCACCGCGAGTACTGGAACGGCGGCCTCACCACGCTGTACCACCGCTTCGGCCTGTTCGCCCTGGGCTGGGACGCACAGCAGACCCGCCACATCGCCGAGTTGGTCGACGCCGGCATCGACGCGGTGTACAGCGACCACGTCGACCGGATGGTGGAGACCCTGGCCCTGTTCACGGACGGCGCCGACGGCTGAGCCAGGGGGTCCCATCGGGAGCCATTCACCGCTTGCGGGTATCGTTCCACTCAGAGGACGAGCGGGTAGGCGGCAATCATTGGACATCCCAGCGAAATCCTCAGCGAGGCCGTGGCCCGAGCGGCCCGTTAGCGCAGTGAACAAGAGTGGGAACCAAGACGCTGCACCGCGAGGCGTCATCACCTGCCCGTGCATGTTCTGATGTGGATGTTGGCACCGGCCGCGGCCACCGTCATCGCCCTCCGGGTGCTAGTCGCCGGTATGCGAGCCGTGGCCCAGGCCTCTGCAGACCTGACCGGCGCGTTGGGGAAGTCGTCGTCGGCGGCTGTGGCCGGGGACGAACTCTCGCGCGTCGCGGCTCGACTGGGCGACCACGCCGAGGCAACCAGGGCCGCGGCCGACCGGTTGCGTGCCAACCGGGCCGCGCTGCCCCGTAGGCAGCCGCCGCAAGCTCGGCCTCTAGGCTGACGGCGTGGGAAACCTCGGCGGGGGAGAGATCCTAGTCATCCTGCTCGTCGCCCTGATTGTGCTGGGGCCGACCAAGCTGCCCCCGGCCATCCGCCAGGTCGGCAAGTTCATGGGGGAGATCCGTCGCGTCGGCCAAGGCTTCCAGGAGGAGCTGCGCGAAGCGGCCAAGCCTCTGCAGGAAGCGACCGCCGATTTCAAGGCAGCCGACAAGAGCCTGCGGGAGACCACCCAGAAGCCCCTCAAGGAGATGACGGACACGCTGAAGGCCGCCGACCCCCGCAAGGTGATCGAGCCTCCGCCCGACACCAGGGGCAAGGACGGCGACGCCGCCAAGGGCAAGGACGCATCACGCAAGGGCAATGCCGCTGCGGGTCCCGTCTCCTGGGGCACCGCTGCTGCTGGGGTGAGCGCTCCCCCCGCGGCCGGCGATGTGTCGGAGGCTGCTGCGTCGGGCGCTGATGTGTCGGAGGCTGCTGCGTCGGGCGCTGATGTGTCGGAGGCTGCTG
>JAGWAO010000013.1:42383-68319 GCA_021296315.1 Acidimicrobiia bacterium
GATGTGTCGGAGGCTGCTGCGTCGGGCGCTGATGTGTCGGAGGCTGCTGCGTCGGGCGCTGATGTGTCGGAGGCTGCTGAGCCGGCCACCGATGTCTCAGAGGCGGAGAAGCCGGATCCCGCGTCCCAGGCCGACGACACCACCTGACTAGCACGCCACAGACCTCACGATGACCGACGCAGCCGACGACACGGCTCCAATGGAGCGCCCGGACGACGACAAGGGCGGCCACATGACGCTCATGGAGCATCTGGCCGAGCTTCGCAACCGCCTGATCAAGTCGGCCATCGCGGTGGCCGCGTGCGCGGTGGCCTGCTGGATCCTCTACCCGTTCATACTCGACTTCCTGCTCGAACCGTACTGCAAGACCTTCCCCATCGAGGAGCGGATCGACTCCCAGTTGTTCGGTATGGACGGCGGCTGCAACCTCTTCGTGACCAGCCCCCTCGAACCCTTCAGCGTGAGGATCACCCTGGTCGCCTATTCGGGTCTGGCACTGGCCATGCCGGTGCTGCTGTGGCAGGGATGGCGTTTCATCGCGCCCGGCCTGTACCGCCACGAGAAGCGCTATGCGATCCCGTTCGTGGCTGCGGGCGTGCTGCTGTTCTTCCTGGGTGTGGGGCTGGCCTACTGGAGTCTGCCCCGGGCCCTCGACTTCCTGAAGGACATCGGTGGACCCGACCTGGTGTCGCTGTTCAGCCCGAAGGAGTACCTGGGCTTCGTGGTGAAGATGATGGTGGCGTTTGGCATCGCCTTCCAGTTCCCGATCGTCCTCATCGGATTGCAGGCCATGGGCGTCGTCGAGAACCGCACCCTGCGAAGGGTCCGCTCCTACGCGGTCGTCGGGATCGTGATCCTGGTAGCGGTGATCACCCCCAGCGGCGACCCGTTCACGCTGATGGCGCTCTCCATTCCCATGTACGCCTTCTACGAGATCGCGATCCTGTGGGGTGTCCTGGCCGGCCGTCGACGGCGAAAGCGCGAAGCAGCCGAGCGGTGATCGACCCGGCGGGGGCTGGCTTCGTACTCGACGACTTCCAGCGCCGCGCCATCAAGCACCTTGACGCCGGACGCTCGGTGCTGGTCACCGCGCCGACCGGCTCGGGTAAGACGGTGGTGGCCGACCATGCCGTCGACCGGGCCCTCGCCGCGGGCCGGCGGGCCTTCTACACCACGCCCATCAAGGCCCTGTCGAACCAGAAGTACCGGGACCTGTGTCAGAGGCTCGGCCCTCAGCGGGTGGGGCTGCTGACAGGAGACAACGTCATCGCCGGCGACGCCGACGTGGTGGTCATGACCACGGAAGTGCTGCGCAACATGCTCTATGCCGAGGCCGTCGATGACCGGCTCGGCGCGGTGGTGCTCGATGAGGTGCACTACCTGGAGGACCCCTACCGCGGGCCGGTGTGGGAGGAGGTGATCCTGCACCTGCCGCCCAGCGTCGTGCTGGTGTGCCTGTCGGCCACGGTCTCCAATCACGAGCAGCTGGGCGGATGGCTCGAGCAGGTGCGCGGCCCGACCGCGGTGGTGGTCGAATCGCGGCGACCGGTTCCCCTGACCAATCTCTACGCCGTGGGCCGTCGCCGCTCCGACGCGGTGAAGATCGTGCCCACCCTCCTCGACGGCAGGCCCAACCCGGAGGGAGGCCGATTCGACGTACCCGCAACAACTCGAGAGCCTCGCGGCTCGGGTCGGTCGCGGGCCGGGGGAGCCCGTGGTTCGGGTGGCAAGCGGGCCGGGGGACCCCGTGGTTCGGGTGGCAAGCGGCCCGGGGGAGCCCGTGGTTCGGGTCGGTCGCGGCGTGGATCGGGTGGTTCGGAGCATCGGGGGCAGCGCCCGCGTGCTCTGTGGCGGCCGCCCCGGCGCGTCGACTTGCTGGCGGAGCTGGAGGAGCGGGGCCTGCTGCCGGTGATCTGGTTCGTGTTCAGCCGCAAGGGATGCGACCAGGCCGCGGCCCGGCTGGTCCGTGACGGGGCCTGCTTCACCGACGACGCCGGAGCCGCCCGCATCGACGAACTGGTCGAGAAGCGCCTCGGCCTGCTCGACCCCGCCGATCTCGCCGCGCTGGGAGCCGGACGCTGGGCCGACCGGCTTCGCTTGGGTATCGCATCGCACCACGCCGGCATGGTGCCGGTGTTCAAGGAGGCAGTGGAGCAGTGTTTCGCCGAGGGCCTGGTGAAGGTGGTGTTCGCCACCGAGACCCTGGCATTGGGCGTGAACATGCCGGCCCGCAGCGTGGTGATCGACAAGCCCGTCAAGTACGACGGCCAGCGCACCGTCCCGCTCAGCGCCGCCCAGTTCACCCAGTTCACCGGCCGGGCCGGGCGCCGCGGCATCGATGAGGCGGGATGGGCGGTGGCTCTATGGTCACCGGACTGCACCTTCGAGCAGGTGGCTCGGCTGGCATCGAGCCGGTCCTTCGAGCTGCGCTCAGCCTTCCGGCCCACCTACAACATGGTGGCCGGACTGCTGGGTCGCATGTCTGCCGAAGCGGCCCGTGACCTGATGGGTCGCTCCTTCGCCCAGTACCAGGCGGACGCGGCGTCGGTGCGTGTCGACCTGACCTGTAGCTTCGATGCAGTGGCCGGGGTGCTGCGGGAGCGGGGCCATCTGGACGGCTGGACCCTGACGGCCTCGGGGTCGCTGGTGTCGCGCATCTTCCACGAGGCCGACCTGGCCGTGGCCGAGACCCTGTCCGGCGGGCTGCTCGACGGGCTCTCGCCGCCGGAGCTGGCCTCGGTGCTGTCGGCGTTCACGTACGAGCATCGCTCTCCGGGTCCCAGACCTGAGGTCTGGATCCCGTCGGGCACCGCCTACCGCCGCCTGCGCCGCGCCGGCACCGCCCTTGACGACCTGCACCGTGTCGAGCGGAGCTTCGGCCTCGACCCGATCCGGCCATTGGAACTCGGCTTCGGGCCGGTGGCCCATCGCTGGGCGGCCGGGGAGTCGTTCGAAGCCGTGCAGGAGGAAGGGTTCTCGGCCGGCGACTTCGTGCGCAACGTCAAGCAGGTGGTCGACCTGGCCCGCCGGATCGCCGCGGTGGCTCCGGACCCCGACTGCGCGGCTGTGGCCCGGCAGACGGTCGAGGCCCTCAACCGGGGAGTGGTGGCCCTGTCGGGCGCGGTGTACGAGGCCGCGGCATGATCGGAGAGCGTGGTCCGGACTGGGGCGTCGACTGGGGCGAGGTGGGGGAGATCCCGGCGGGGGCCCGCACCGCGGCCAGCGACGCGGCTGCGGGCGAGATCGTGGCCGAGTCCCGAAGGGCCAACCGTGCGATCCCGCCGGTGGTGCTCACCGGCGGAGACTTGGCTCGCACCCTGGGGGTGGAGACCGGTCAGCTTGCCGAGACGTCGCGCCCGGTTACGACGCAGGGCACCGCCGGTGTCCGCGTGGCCGTGGACGTGGGCGCGGCACTGGTGGACGGTCGGCTCCACTGGTTTGTGGCTCATCTCGTCGCCCGCAGATCCTGGTGGCGGGGCCGGCTGCTGGTGGCAGCCAACGCGTCGTTCATCGGTCGCTGGAACGCGGCACCCCGATCCCATCCCGGCGACGGTCGCCTGGATGTGTTCGATGCCGACCCTCCGCTGACGGTGCGGCTCGCGGCCCGCCGCCGCCTGCCGTCGGGTACCCATGTCCCCCATCCGCGCATCACCCAGCGCCGGGTCGCGGCGTCCCAGTACGACCTGGATCCCGACCTCGATATCTACCTGGACGGCGTGCGCCTGGACCGGGCCCGCACGCTCAGCCTGCGGGTCGAGGCCGGCGCTCTGGACGTCTGGATCCCGAGCGGGCCCTAGAGGCCGAGCGACGAGGGAGCCATTTGCGCTCGCTCTAGGATCACAGTCATGGACATAGCTGAAGCCAAGCGACGGGTCTGCGACGAGATCGACCGTCTTGCTCCTGAGTTGCTCGACGTCTCGCACCGCATCCACGCCCGGCCCGAGCTGGGCTTCGAGGAGCACCACGCCCACGACCTGCTCACCGGGGTGCTGGACGACCATGGCCTGGCCGTTCAGCGCCGGGCCTACGGCGTGGACACCGCCTTCGAGGCACGGGCCGGCACCGGTGACGGTCCGCTGGTGGCTGTCGTGTGCGAGTACGACGCCCTGCCGGGCATCGGCCATGCCTGCGGCCACAACATCATCGCCGCCTCGGGACTGGGTGCGGGCCTGGCCCTGGCCTCGATGGCCGGCGAAGCGGACGGACGGGTGGCCGTGGTCGGAACGCCCGCGGAGGAGGGCGGAGGCGGCAAGGAGTTGATGCTGCGCCAAGGGGCGTTCTCCGACATCGACGCGGCCATGATGGTGCACCCCGCCAACCACGAGCTCAGCGTGTTCCACGCGGTGGCGGTGCATCGAGTGACTGCCAGCTACACCGGGGCCGCCGCCCACGCGGCGGCCGCGCCCGAGAAGGGCCGGAACGCTCTCGACGCAGCCGTGCTCGGCTACAACGCCATCGCCGCTCTGCGTCAGCACATCCGCGACGATGAGCGCATTCACGGCGTCTTCACCGACGGGGGAGCCAAGCCCAACATCGTGCCGGTCACGGCGGCGACCGAGTGGTACGTGCGCTCCACCAACCTCACATCACTGGAGCCGCTCAAGGAGCGGGTGGCCGCCTGCCTGCAGGCGGGGGCCGCCGCGGCCGGCTGCGAGGTCGACCTCGAATGGGCCGATCCCGCCTATGCCGACATGAACGACAATCCGACCCTGCGGGACCGCTATCTGGCTAACCTCGGCACCCTGGGCCGCACGCTGGCCTCCGATCCCGGCGCCCGGGTGATAGGCAGCACCGACATGGGCAACGTGAGCTACGTCGTTCCGTCCATACATCCCATGATCAAGGTCGCGCCCGACGATGTGGCCATCCACACCCCCCACTTCGCCGAGTACGCCCGCGGCCCCTCCGGTGACGCCGCGGTGATCGACGGGGCCAAGGCCCTCGCCATGACCGCGCTGGACTGCTGGTTGGACGACGCGGTGCTGCCTGCGATGCAGGCCGAGTTCTCAGAGGCCGAGCTTGCGAGGCCGTGGCCCGAGCGGCCCGTGAGCGCAGCGAACAAGAGCGGGAACGAGCGGCACTAGCCGCAAGAGGATGCGCGCCCCGCGCCGGCCGCGCCCCTAATGTCGCGCCCCGTGAACCTGTACGCGGCGGAGTCCTTCTCGCCCGACGAAGCCGACATCCTCCGCCGGTACTTCACCAACCTGGATCAGCCGGTGTTCGCGCTGGTGAATCTGCCCGAGGTCGTCAAGGGAGCGCTGTTCGCCCGCTACTCCCGGTCGATGTCCAGCCTTCGCCGGCTGTTCCTCGACGAGTTCGTCGACGACCTCGACATCACCGGCGACGTGACGATCGACGCCACTGTCGGCCTGCGCCGGGCCGAGGCGCTGTACGACCGCGTCTTCTTCGAGTACGGAGACGACTCCGTAGCCCAACTCGGTGGTGTGCACCTGGCCTGCGAGCAAGCCTCCAACCTGCTGACCAAGGTGCTCGAGTGGGGTCGGTTGATGGCCTACCTGGAGCAGAGCACCCGGTACATCGCCTACGACCAGCGGCTCGGCGGCCGCTACCGGTACTACCGCGACTCCCAGGTGCTCAACTCCTCGCTGGGTACCCGCTACGTGGGCGACATCGACCGCATGTTCTCGACCTATTCGGAGCTCGTGCCGGTCATGCAGGACTTCTTCCGGGCCAACACCCCCAAGGAGCCCGGCGACTCCGACTTCGCCTACCGGCAGGCGATCAAGGCCAGGGCTCTGGACTCGATCCGCGGGCTGCTGCCGGCCGCGTCGTTGAGCAACGTCGGAATCTACGGCACCGGCCAGGCCTACGAGGCGCTGCTGCTGCGGATGCGGGCCCATCTGCTGCCCGAGGCCCGCTCCTACGCCGAGATGATGCTTGCCGAGTTGCGCAAGGTGATCCCCTCGTTCCTCAAGCGGGTGGACCTGCCCGACCGCGGCGGGCTCACATCGCGCTACCTGGCCGACAACCGGGCCGCCATGGACGACCTGGCCGCCCGCACCTTCGGCGACGCCGTGGGAGGGCCGGTCACCGATGACTCGGTCGAGTTGGTCGACTACGACCCGGACGGCGAGACCAAGATGATCGCGGCGATGCTCTACCCCCACACATCGCTGGCGGACCGCACCGTCGAGGCCAGGGTCGAAGCCATGTCGGCAGCCGAGAGGGTCGCGGTGGTCCGGGCCTACTGCGGCCACCGCCAGAACCGTCGCCACCGCCCCGGCCGGGCGCTGGAACGCGTCTACTACCGCTTCGACGTGCTGTCCGACTACGGTGCGTTCCGAGACCTGCAGCGCCATCGGATGCTCACCGTCGAATGGCAGCCGCTGTCCACTCGCCACGGGTATGTGCGGCCCGCCGCGGTGGACGCCGCCGGCGAGGACGAGAAGTTCGACGCGGTCATGGCCCGCTCGGCCCGGCTCAATGAGGCCCTGAGCGCTGAGTTCAGTGACCAGGCCTCCTACGCCGTGGCGCTCGCCTACCGGATCCGGTACTCGATGCAGATGAACGCCCGCGAGGCAATGCACATGGTGGAGCTGCGGACCACTCTCCAAGGTCATCCGGCCTACCGCCGGGTGTGCCAGCGGATGCATACGCTCATCGCCGAGGAAGCGGGTCACGCCGCTGTCGCCGAACTGATGTCCTTCGTGAATCACGCCGAGGACCCGGGTCTGGGCCGCCTCGACGCCGAGAAGCGGGTGGAGAAGCTCCGGTCCGCTCAGTCCCATCCATCATCGGACTTGTCCGCCGGCCGCGACGACACCGACGACGGAGGCCTGGCCCAGGGTTGAGCCAAGAGGCCGAGCGGTGATGAGAATACGCCTGGCGCCGACGGGCGCCGACCGGTGATCGAATGCAGTTGCGCCGCGCCGATCTGTGTCTATGATCCGCCCCACAGCCGGTGCCGGCCGACCCTTGAATTGGAGCGATGACCGAGAAACACTCCCTTGACGGCAAGGATATCGACGGCGATGGCGCCGACGATGGCGATGGCGACTTCGGTGACGCAGACGACTTCGACGGCGACCTGGATGAGGACTTCGGCGACGGCGAAGACTTCGATGGCGACGGTGACTTCAGCGAAGACGACGACTTAGATGAAGTCGTCGGCGATGTGGACGATGACGACGACGGCGATGCGGGGGGCGATGACGACGATGTGCCCGCACCGGTCGACGACGACGATGACGAGGAGGTCCACCCCAGCGACGTCGAGGCCGATCTGGAGGAGATCCTCCGGGATCGCATAGCGGCCAGTGACGACGACGAGGACGACGAAGAGGAGGGAACGAGCGAGGCGAAGACCACATCGGTAGTTGCGCCGCCGCGCTCGGACGAGTGGACTTGCCGCCAATGCTTCCTGATCGTGAGCGTCACCCAGTTCGGCCCGCGTTCTCATCCGGTGTGCCCGTCAGGCGAGGAGCCCTGCGAGTCGATCGAGAGGATTCTCGGAGGTTGAGAACCTGCGTAATGCCATGCTCGTTACCCAACCCGGCCGATGACCTCGATCGCTGAGGGGGCTAGACGAGCGGCTGAAGCCGACATCGCCAGCGTGGCCGGGCTGGCGGCGCAGGCGACTGCCGAGCTGTCGGAGCTGCGCGGCGGCAGGGTGTGGTCCCGGCTGGAGGCTCGGCCCGATCCGCAGCTTGAGAGCTTGGCTCGGGACCTGCAGGCCGACGATGCGTTGGTGGTGGTGGGCACCATCGACGACGCGGTGGTCGGCTACGGGGCGGTCCGTCTGGTGGAGTTGCACGACGGCTCGACAGTTGGGCGCGTCAGCGACATCTACGTGCTTCCCGATGCCCGCGGCGTGGGAGTCGGCGAGGCCATGATGGAGATGCTGATGGCGTGGGCCGGCCAGCGCGGCTGCATCGGCGTGGACAGCCTGGCTCTGCCCGGAGATCGCAACACCAAGAATTTCTTCGAGACTCACGGCCTGGTAGCCCGGGCGATAACTGTCCATCGCAAGCTCCCGCAGTGATCGAGCGAGCTGAGGTCGCGGCGGGCGCCATTGTCCGCCGCGCCGACGAGCTGCTTCTGGTGCTCCGGGGCCACGCGCCGGCGGCGGGGGAGTGGTCTGTTCCCGGAGGACGGGTTGAACCGGGGGAGTTGTTGATGGAAGCGGTGGTGCGGGAACTGTACGAGGAGACCGGGCTGCGAGGCGTGTGCGGACCCCTGGTCGGGTGGGTGGAGCGCATCAGCGAAGACCATCACTTCGTGATCCTCGACTTCGAAGCGACCGTGACGGGCGATCTCACCCCCACCGCCGGTGGGGACGCCGCGGAGGCCAGATGGTGGCCCGTTTCCGAGGTGGCCTCACTGCCCCTCGTGGAGGGGCTGGCGGAATTCCTCTATGACCACGGCGTCATCCCCACGATCGTCTAGAGCCCGAGCGCAGCGAGGCCAGGGCCCGAGCGGCCCGTGAGCGCAGCGAACAAGAGCGGGAGACAGGGCCCGAGCGGCCCGTGAGCGCAGCGAACAAGAGCGGGAGACAGGGCCCGCGCGGCCCGTGAGCGCAGCGAACAAGAGCGGGAGACAGGGCCCGAGCGGCCCGTGGGCGCAGCGAACAAGAGCGGGAGACAGGGCCCGAGCGGCCCGTGGGCGCAGCGAACAAGAGCGGGAAGCTCAGCGGCCCTTCCAGACGGGTGGCCGCTTCTCGATGAAGGCCAGTGGGCCCTCGCGGAAGTCCTCGGTGTTGCGCAGTCCCATCTGAGCCCGTCCGGCCGCGAGCATCGCCTCGGCGTCGGTCTGGTTGAAGCTCTCGAGCACGAGCCGGCGGGACTCCCGGACGGCCAGGGGACCGTTGGCATTGACGCGGGCCGCCAGGCGCCGGGCTGCGTCGAGCGCCTCTGCTGGTTGGCACAGCTCGTTGATGAGGCCGAGTTGGTGGGCGCACTCGGCGTCGATGGGATCGCCGGTGATAACCATCTCCATTGCAATCGCCAGCGGGATGGAGCGGGGCAGGCGAATGAGACCGCCCGCCGCCGCGATCAGTGACCGCTTCACCTCGGGAAGGCCGAAGCGGGCCGCCGTGGAGGCCACTCGCAGGTCGCAGGTGAGCGCGATCTCGGTCCCGCCGGCCAGGGCGGGTCCGTCGATGGCCGCGATCAGGGGCTTGGTCCGCTCCCGCAGCACGATGCCGCCGAAGCCGCCCCGTTCGGTTGACAGCTCCGAGAAGCGCCCCTCCGAGATGGCCTTGAGGTCGGCGCCCGCGCAGAACACCGGGCCGGTATGGGTGAGGATGCCGAGCCACAGCGAGTCGTCCGCCTCCAGCCGGTCGATGGCGTCCTCGAGACCGCGGGAGATCGCGCCGTTGACCGCGTTGCGAGCCTCGGGCCGGTTCATGGTGATAAGGGCGACGTTGCCCTCGGTCTCGAAGTCGATCATGAAGCGTCTGCCGTGTCGGTGGCCGCTTCGGTGTCGGTGGCCGCTTCGGTGTCGGTGGCCGCTTCGGTGTCGGTCTGCTGTTCCGAGCTGTCGGTGGGTTGTTCTGCGGTGTCGGTGGGTTGTTCGGGGCCGGCAGCTTCTGCAGGGCCGGCGGGCTCCCCGGCCTGCTCGCCGGTCGCGGGAGCGGGCGGAGGTGGAGGAGGTCGACGGGTCCGGAGGCTCGGTGCCTGCGGCTCGATGCCGAAGAGAGCTGCTATCTGTGGAACCCGGTCGGCCAGCCGCCGGATGGTGGCGAGGAGATCGTCGGAGGGTCTGTCCGGAGCTCCGACCGGGATCACATGAGTGCGGACGGGGGAGAGGGCTACCGAGTCCACAACCGTCGACCACCGTTGCTGGTTGGCGGTGGGGTTCAGGTCTGCAGCCGCCAGACCGGCGAGCCGTTCGGCCATGTCGGGGGGCAGCGGCGTACCTGCCTTGGGCGGCCGCGAACTCAGGCGCAGCGCTCTGATGGTGCGGCCCTCGCCGATGGTGCCGGCCAACTCGTCCAACCACTGGCGTTGATCAACCTCGAGGCGCTGAGCCAGACCGGCTCGCAGGCTCTCGGCTAGAGCCCTGGTCTCCTCGGTTCGGGCGGCCCGGTCGGCGGCCGCGATTACCGAGCGGATGTCTCGCAGGTCGATCTTGGAGATTCCGGCCAGGGCCGCATCGGCCCGGTCGTGCCATTCAGCCGCCTTCAACATCGGGACCAGCTGTTCAGCCAGCGCCAGAATCGGCTCGGAATTGATCTGGGGGAGACTCTCGGCGGCCGCCTTGGCGTTCATTCGTTCGATGGACTTCCGCACTCCCGGCACACCCGCCCGGAGCACCTCGCGGGCCAAAGGCTGCTGGTCCTCGGGAAGGGCCTTCAGTGCCGCCTGGCGATGGACTCGCTTGGCCTTGAGGCCGGGGGTCCTAGGCCGCGCAGACCGCTCGGAACGCTTACGATCCTCCGCCTGCGAGCCTCGGAGGGCGCGCCCGTCTCCAGCACGGCGATCCCGGCGGTCCGAACGGGGGGCCCTGCCGTCCTTGCGGGTGCGGGAGTCTCGACCACCTTCACCGCTGCGAGGATCCCTCTTGGCGCTGTCGCGCCGAGCCCTCTTGTCCCGCCGCTGGTGGCCTGAGTCCTCGGTGTCATCGTCGCGGCCGCTGCGCTTGCGCCCACGGCGCCGGTCGTCGTCCCGGCCGTCCCGGCGATCACCTCCACGGGGTCGGGCGCCGCCGGGCGAGCGGCGATCGTCGCGGCGGGACTTCGAGACGAGCGTGGTGGTGACAGGCGGGCCGCCACCGCCGCCAATCAGCTCGAGACGGTCCGTCGGGGTGGCGCGCACCCGGGGCGCAAACACCGCAATGATCTCCAGCCCGTCGAGCCCGCCCTCCGCTTCGGCCTTGAGCACGCTGCCGACCGCGGCTGCGTCCGGAAGGAGGTCACCTCGCACATCGCCCTTCGGTTGGCGCGCTCCGGCGGCCCGCCATGTCCAGGTGCCGTCGGGGCGCTGGCTCGTCAATTCGATCTCTAGTCGCCGGGACACGGCCTACAAAGCTACACGCCTCGACATCGGCAACGCCTTGCCAGAGGCCGAGCTCGCGAGGCCGTGGCCTGAGTGGCCCGTGAGCGCAGCGAACATGAGCGGGACATCTGGAGGCCGAGCTCGCGAGGCCGTGGCCTGAGTGGCCCGTGAGCGCAGCGAACAAAGAGCGGGACGTAGGGCATCAAGGCAGATTCCCGCTACCGCCGGAAAGATACATTATGTAAAGTAAATTCCACCTAATGTGGATCGGCTTGTGCGCGGGGCCGACCTGGGACGGTGTGGGACACTGGTCCGGGGCCCTTGAGCGGCCATGTTGCTGAGGTCTCTATGGCTGAGCGCACGAACCGGCCCGCGGCGGCCACTGCGTCGTCCAGGCCCTGGCCGAGGGCGAGGCCGGCGGCCAGCGCGGCCGAGAACGTGCATCCGCTGCCCCTGACGTTTCCGGTGTGGACGCGGTGACCGGGCTCCACCCAGGCGTCGCCGGCCGCGGTTATAACCACATCGTCGGGCTGGCCGTCGAAGGCGCCGCCGGTGACCACGACGGCGTCGGACCCGAGGCCCCGGAACACCTCGGCGCAGTCCAGCACCGCCTCGGGGCCGGGCAGCGACATTCCCGCCAGCAACTCGGCCTCGCGCCGGTTCGGCGTGATTGCCAGGGCTAGGGGGAACAACCGCTCGCGGTAGGCGACCACCACTTCGTTGCCTACGAAGAGAACTCCCCGTCCGTCCACCATGACCGGATCGACCACCGGCGCGGGCAAGCCGCCGCGCTCGACCCTGCGGGCCACCAGCTCGACCACTTCTCGTCGACGCAGCAATCCCGTCTTGGCGCCGGCCACGCCCAAGGAGGACGCCACCGAGTCGATCTGGTCTGCCACCAGATCGACTCCCACCGGAGCCACTGCAGCGACTGTGGTCAGCGACTGCGCGGTCACCGCGGTGAGAGCACTGGCTCCGTGGACCCCGAAAGCGGCGAAGGTGGCCAGGTCGGCTTGCACGCCCGCGCCCCCGAGGGGGTCCGAAGCGGCTATCGTGAGCAGCACCGGCGGCATGGTCGACACCACGACCCTAGATCGTGCCACATAGCCACCTCGTCACACCGCCACCGCTTGGGATCGCCGGAGTGCCACCGCGTCGCTCCCCGTCCGTCCGCTACCTGGAAGACCGACGAATGGAATCGACCCGCGGGAAGCTCCTCGTGGCTGCGCC
Source organism: Acidimicrobiia bacterium (assembly GCA_021296315.1). Classification (GTDB taxonomy): domain Bacteria; phylum Actinomycetota; class Acidimicrobiia; order Acidimicrobiales; family Aldehydirespiratoraceae; genus Aldehydirespirator. Next base: position 54,569 of record JAGWAO010000013.1, read on the forward strand.
GAGTCTGTCCGACCCGAACTTCCGCCAGACCGTGCTGCTGATGCTCGAGCACAGCGACGAGGGCGCGCTGGGCGTTGTCTTGAACCGACCCAGCGAGCTGACCGTCAGGAGCGCCATCGGAGACTGGGCGACGGCGGTCAGCAAGCCGCGCGTGGTGTTCGTCGGAGGCCCGGTGAGCCAGTCCTCAGTGATAGCGCTGGCGTCGGTGGCGCTCGACGATGTCGATGAGAACTGGTCGCAGGTGGTCGGGCGGATCGGCACCGTCGATCTCGAGCGCAATCCCGACGACGTCGGCGGATTGGATGAGGTGCGCATCTTCGCCGGCTACGCGGCCTGGGCGCCCGGCCAGCTCGAGGCCGAACTGGCCGAGGACGCCTGGTTCGTGCTGGAACTCGACGGGTCCGATCCGTTCTCGGCCGATCCCGACGAGCTGTGGTGGCAGGTGTTCGCTCGCCAGCAGGGAGATCTGAGGCGCCTTCGCCTCTATCCCCGCAATCCCACCGACAACTGACCGCTCCACGGCCCGGAGGCCGCGCACCTCCCTTGTCTAGCGAACACCTGTTCGCTAGAGTCGGTCTGTGAGGATCTCCCGTTCGGGCACCGACGCCGCAGTGGGACCCCGCCAGGGCGACCTGTTCGCGCAGGGGCCGCCCGCTCTCGACCCGGCGGCAGCCGTCGAGCGGCTGCATCTGGACGACCGCAGCTGGATCGATGTGTCGTCGAGGTGGCTCTGCGGCGGCGACGAGCTGTTGGAGCTGCTGGCGGCCCGCCTGCGCTGGACCCGAGCCGAGCGTCCCATGTACGGGCAGATGGTCGACGAGCCCCGGCTGGGGGCGTTCGTCCGGCCGGATTCGCCGGGTGCACCACCGTTGCTCGACGACATGGCGGGCGCGCTGCAGGCCCGCTACCGGGCCGGGTTCAACTCGGTGTGGGTGAACTACTACCGCGGCGGTGACGACTCCGTGGCCTGGCACAGCGACCGCATCGGGATCGACCCCGCCGATGCCGTGGTGGCCATCGTGTCGCTGGGAGGCCCCCGGCGATTCCGGCTGCGGCCTGCCGGAGGGGGTCGCAGCCGGTCCTTCACCCTGGCGTCGGGCGACCTGCTGGTGATGGGAGGAGCCTGCCAGCAGAACTGGGAGCACTCGGTCCCCAAGGTCTCGGCCGCGCCGCCCCGCATGAGCGCCACCTTCCGCCGCACTCGCTCCAGACCGACCCGCCGGTAGTCTGCGCGGCTGGACAGGACGACAACCGCGAAAGGCGGAACTCAATGGGGCGATTCGACGGCAAGGTGGCGCTGATCACCGGAGCGGCCTCAGGCATGGGACGGGCGGTGTCGATCCGCCTCGCCGCCGAGGGTGCCGAGGTGTTCGGGGTGGACGTGAACGGCGAAGGGCTGGCCGGGACCGCCTCAGAGGTCGCGGCCTCGGGCGGCCGGATGGAGACGCAGCACTGCGATCTGGGTTCCGTCGCCGACTGCCGGGCGGCCGCGGCCGGTTGCGTGGATGCGTTCGGGCGTATCGACGTGGTCGGCAACATCGCCGGACTCTCGTGGCAGGACCGGGTGGAGGACATCACCGAAGAGATCTGGGACCGGATGTTCGGCGTGAACGTGAAGGGAATGTTCTTCCTGACCCAGGCCGCGCTCCCCCACCTGCTGGAGTCGGGGGGCAACGTCGTCAACATCGCCTCCAATGCCGGGCTCCAGGGGCTGGCCTACACCGCTCACTACTGCGCCACCAAGGGAGCGGTGGTGCAGTTGACCAGGGCCCTGGCCATGGAGCTGGCCAAGACCGAGGTGCGGGTCAACGCCATCGCCCCCGGAGGGGTGGACACTCCCATGACCCAGAACTTCAAGCAGGTCGCCGACCCCGACCGGCACTTCATCCGCCGCATGATGGCCTTCAAGCCGATGAGCCAGCCCGAGCACATCGCCGCGCTGTTCGCCTTCGTGGCCTCCGACGACTGCCCCGGCATCCACGGCGCCGTCCTCAGCGTCGACGGGGGCCTCACCACCGGCTAGCCACCCCACCCCGCTTCAGACCGTCACCGGTCACTCGACGCGGCGGGCTCGGCGGCCCTCGATCGCGCCGAAGAACTGGGCCGCAGTCTTCTGCACTCCGCTCGACCAGGTCGGGTAGGCGTGGGAAACCTGGGCCAGGCGGCCCGCGAACGCCCTCGTGCGCATGGCCAGCACGATCTCCGGAATCATCTCGCCGGCCCGGGGCGCGACGATGGTGGCGCCCAGAATGCGGCCGCCGCCCATGTTGCGCAGCAGGCGTCGGGGGCCGGCCACGATGGCGATGAAGCCGTCGGTGCGGCCGTCGGTGATCGCCCGGTCCACCTCGGCCAGCGGAAGGTAGGCAACCCGGCTGCCGGGCGGCGCGTATCTCGGAGTCACGCCCACCGACGCCACCTCGGGATCGGTGTACACCACTCTGGGCACCAAGTCACCCCGGAACCGGCCCCGCTGTCCCTTGCCCAGGGCGTTGCCGGCCGCGACCCGGCCCATCTCGTCGGCCGCGTGCGACAGGTTCAGGGCCGCATAGTGCCGACGCTGGCGGCGCCACCGCGCCCGTTCACGCGTCAGCATTCGCCGGTCTCGCCGAAGCAGTGCCCGGTGCGGGCCGGTGGCCCTGATCGGGCTAGCGATCGTGAACACGTACTTGCGCCTCGTCGCCGGGTACGCGCTCGGCCGGCCCCGGCGCGGCAGCCCTCGGCGGGGAGGGCGTGGCTCATCGATCTTGTCGATGGTGAACAGGCGTGTCGGTCTGACTCTCGACCGGGTGGGGCGTCGCAGCCGCCAGGCGGCTACGTCGCCGGCCGCGTAGATGCCCCGGACCGACGTCTCGAGCCGCTCGTCGGTGAGGACATGGCCGCTCCACTCGCCCAGCTTGAGCTTCATCTCGGTGAGTCCCAGCCCCCGGGTTGCGGGCGATCGGCCGGTGGCCACCAGAAGCCGGTCAACCGTGACGCGCCCACCTATCCCGTGGGAGCGGGCTAGCCGGTAGACGAGCGAATAGGGCCCGCCGCCGTCAGAGTCCGCCCTGGCCGGCGCGATGCGGGCGACGCGCGTGCAGCGCAGCACTCTCACCCCGTCGGCCTGGAGGGCAGTTCTCACCGTCGCCGCAGCCTCGGGCTCCTCACCGGGCAACAGCTGTTGCTGGTACTCGAACAGGGTCACCTCCACTCCGAGGAGCGCCAAGGCTTGGGCCAGCTCGCAGCCGGTGGGGCCTCCGCCGATGATTCCCAGCGACTCGGGAGCCTCGGTCAGGTCGAAGACGGTCTCGTTGGTGAGCGGATGGGCCTCGGCCAGGCCCGGTATGTCGTAGGGCAGCCTCGGCCTCGATCCGGTGGCCAGCACGATGCGGGGCGCGGTGATGCGCTGCTCCCCCACTGCCACGGTGTCGTGGGTGACCAGCCGGGCCCGGCCCTCGATCACCGTTGCTCCCTGGCCCCGCAGCACTTCGACCGACTCGGTGGCTGCGATGTGTGCGACGGCTGATCGCACCCGGGCCATGGCCTCGGTGAAGTCGAGGCCGTCGCGGGCCGCGGCCAGCAGCGTCTTGGACGGCACGCAGCCGGTGAAGGTGCAGTCCCCGCCGGGCGGCGAGTCGGTGACCAGGGCCACGTCGGCGTCGGCCCACAGCGCGGCCCGGACCGCGCCCAGTCCGGCCGCTCCCCCGCCCACCACGATCAGGTCGTGGTCCATCATCCGGCCGCGGCGCGCCATCGGTTGGAGCGTACGGTGGCGTGGCTCAGCTGTGGGCCCCGTCGAGGGCGGCGCGGAACTCGGCCACCAGGGCGGCCACCCCCTCGGGTCCGGCGCCCTCCAGCATCCGGGTGACGATGGCCGAGCCGACCACGGCGCCGTCGGCCACCTCGCACACCTCGGCCGCTTGGGCGGGCGTGCCGACCCCCACCCCCACCAGGACGGGCCGGTCGGTGACCGCCTTGAGACGGGCCGCCGTGCGGGTGGCGCTGGCGGCCAGCTCGGAGCGCACCCCCGTGATACCCATCAGGCCCACCCCGTACACGAAGCCCCGGGAGCGGGCGCAGATCCGGGGCAGGCGCTCGTCGGGCGCGGTGGGCGCGGCCAGCAGCACCGTCTCCACCCCGGCCGCGTCGGCGCGCTCCGCCCACTCCCCCACTTCCTCGAGGGGCAGGTCGGGCAGGATGCAGCCGCTCACGCCGGCTTCGGCCAGCGACGAGGCGAATCGCTCGTAGCCCATGTGGTGGGCGATGTTCACGTAGGTCATCACCGCGGTGGGCACGCCGATGTCGGCCACGGCGGCCCGCACCGCGGCCAGGATCGACTGCGGGGTGGCGCCCTCAGAGAGGGCCCGGTCGTTGGCCTTCTGGATGACGGTGCCGTCCATCACCGGGTCCGAGAAGGGGACGCCGATCTCGATGGCGTCGGCTCCGGCTCCGGCAGCCGCGCAGATCGTTTCCAGCCAGTCGTCGCCCAGACCGCCGGTGACGTATGGCACCAGGCACTTGCCTCCGGCGCTGCGACGGCCTCGAAGCGCAGTCTCGAGCCGTCCCCAGGTGGCTGCCCCGCCGGGTGCGGCGGCGTCGTTGGCGGTGGTCACCCGAGGATGCCCATCATCTGGTCCACGTCCTTGTCGCCCCGGCCGCTGAGATTCAACAGCACGGTGCGGCCGGCCAGCTCTGAGCGGGCCCGCGACACCCAGGCCAGCGCGTGGGCGCACTCCAGGGCAGGAATGATGCCCTCGGTGCGCGACAGCAGGCTGAACGCCTCGATCACCTCGGTGTCGGTGACCTGCTCGTAGGTCGCCCGGCCGGTGGCGGCCAGGTGCGAGTGCTCCGGCCCCACGCCGGGATAGTCGAGCCCGGCCGAGATCGATTCGGCCTCCAGCACCTGGCCCCACTCGTCCTGCATCAGGTACGACCGAGACCCGTGGACTATGCCGGGCACGGACCGGCCGATGGCCGCGCCCCCGGCCGGCTCCACCCCGACGAGCTCGGCCGGGGTGTTGGCGAAGCCGGCGAAGATCCCGGCTGCGTTGGAGCCTCCTCCCACCGCGGCCGTGACCACGTCGGGCATCCCGCCGTCGAGGATCTCGGCGCACTGGCGCCGGGCCTCCTCCCCCACCACTCTCTGGAACTCGCGGACCATCCACGGGTACGGGTGCGGTCCCATTACCGAGCCCAGGCAGTAGTGGGTGGTGTCGGCCACCGCCACCCAGTGGCGCATGGTCTCGTTCACCGCGTCCTTCAAGGTGCACGACCCGGTTTCGGCCGCCCGGACCTCGGCGCCCAGCAGGCGCATGCGGAACACGTTCAGCTCCTGGCGGGCGATGTCCACCGTGCCCATGTAGACGACGCAGTCCATGCCGAACAGGGCAGCCGCGGTGGCCGTGGCCACGCCGTGCTGGCCCGCTCCGGTCTCGGCAACCAGGCTGGTCTTGCCCATGCGCTGGGCCAGCAGGGCCTGGCCGAGCACGTTGTTGATCTTGTGGCTGCCGGTGTGGTTGAGGTCCTCGCGCTTCAACAGGATCCTCACGCCCAGCTGCTCCGACAGGTTCTCGCACTCGGTGAGCGGTGAGGGTCGCCCGGCGTAGTCGCGCAGCAGCCGGTCGAGCTCGTTCCGGAAGTCGGGGTCGGCCCAGGCGGAGCGGAAGGCCCGGTCGAGCTCCTGGCAGGCCGGCACCAGGGTCTCGGGCACGAACATGCCGCCGAACTCGCCGAAGCGACCCTCAGCGCTGGGCTCACCCATGAAGCTCCCAGTGGCTGCCGCTACGGGCTCGTCCATGAAGCTCCCAGTGGCTGCCGCTACGGGCTCGTCCATGAAGTCGCCGGCCGGCGCGGATTCAGCGGGCTCGGTCACTGGTCCTGCTCCCAGTCGTAGGGACCGGGCCCGGCCGGGTGCCCGCGCACCTCGTCCGCAGACGCGACCTGTTCTCTGGCGGTCGCAGCCCCGGCTGCCTTGGCCGCGTTCAGGAAGGCCCGCAGACGGGCCGGGTCCTTGCGGCCCGGCCTGCTCTCCACGCCGCTGGCGGCGTCCACGCCCCACGGCCGGACCCGCCGGATGGCCGCGGCCACGTTGTGAGCGTCGAGGCCGCCGGCCAGGAGCAGGCGGTGCCCGGCCAGCGGCGCGCCCTCGGCCAGGGACCAGTCGAACACCTCGCCGGAGCCGGGCCGCTCGTTGTCGAGCATCACCACGTCTGCTCCGTAGTCGGCCAGGTGTTCCAGACCCTCATGGCCGGCGGGGAAGGCCTTGATGGTGACCGGCACTCTCTCGGCCACCCAGGCCGTGTCCTCGGCCGACTCGTGGCCGCTGAGCTGGGCTGCGCCCAGGCGCGCCTTGGAGGTGATCTCCACCACCCGGGCCGGCATCTCGTTGCGGAACACGCCCACGCCGAGCACGTCGCTGGGCAGGCGGCGCACGATGTCCCGGACCCGGTCCATCGACACCTGGCGGGGCGACGGGGCGAAGATGAACCCCACCGCGTCGGCACCCATAGCCACGGCCAGCAGCGCGTCGTCCTCGTTGGTCGTCCCGCAGATCTTGACGAACACGCCTCGACGCTAGTGGGTTGGAGCCTGACGCGGCCTGATTGCCGGTCCTAGCCGCCGGCGGCGACCAGGGCGCGCACTGCCGTCGCGGCGTCGGTGGAGCGCACCAGCGACTCCCCCACCAGGACCGCTCCGTAGCCGGCCTCGGCCAGGCGGGCCACATCGTCGGGGCCCTCGATTCCGGACTCGGCCACCGAGACGACGTCGTCGGGGATCAACGGCGCGATACGGGCAGCCCGGGCCCGGTCCACCTCGAAGGTCACCAGGTCGCGCTGGTTCACTCCGACGAGGTCGGCACCCGCCGACAGGGCCTGCCGGAGTTCGCCATCGTCATGAACCTCAACTAGAGCGTCAAGGCCGACGTCCCGGGCCAGGGCGCAGTAGCGGGACAACTCGTCGTCGTCCAGCGCGGCCACGATCAAGAGCACGCAGTCGGCCCCCATGATGCGGGCGTCGAGCACATCGCGGTCGTCGACGGTGAAGTCCTTGCGCAGCGCGGGCAGGCCGGTCGCGTTCCGGGCTGCCTGTAGATCCGAGACCGATCCGCCGAACCACGCCGCGTCGGTGAGCACCGACAGGCAGGCGGCCCCGCCCGACTCGTACTGCCGGGCGAGCTCGTCCGGGTCCAGATCGGCCCGCAGGTCGCCCTTGGACGGGGAGCGCCGCTTCACCTCGGCGATGACGGCAGCGCCGCCCGCCGACGCCAGCCGGTGGCGAAAGCGCCGCGCCGGCGGGCAAGCGCGAGCCCGCTCCAGCAGCTCGGCCGGGCTGCGCCGATCGGCCCGGGCCGCCTCCCGGTGCTGGGCGACGATCCGGTCGAGGTAGGTGCCGGCCATCAGTGTGATGGTCCGATCCGGTCGATGTGGCCGGCGGCCGTCATCGCATCGGCCCGCCGCGGCTGCGGATCAGCACCACGAAGGGCGACAGCAGGAACAGCAGGGCCGACAGTCCCAGCAACAGCAGGCCAAAGCGCGCCAGCACGAACCCTCCCGCCAGCACACCGAAGATCACCGCGAAGATGCCCACCACAAAGGCCAGCGGGGCGCCCGCCCGCATCCAGCCGGGAAGGTTGCCCTCGGTGAGGGGACGGTCGTCGCCGTCGAAGTCGTCGTGGCTTATGTCGAAGTCGTCCTGATAGGGACGGGCGTCGGGCTCGGCCGCGGGGGAGCGGCGCGGTCCGGGCGACGCGGAGGGCTGCTGTCGCAGGCGACGGTCTATGGCCGCCCGCGAGTCGGCGTCCGACAGCATCTCCCAAGCCAGGTTGATGCGACGCATCTGCTCGGCCGCATCGGGGTCGTCGCCCCGAACATCGGGATGGGTGCTTCGGGCCAGGACCACATAGGCCTGCCTGATCTCGGATACGGGCGCATCGCGGGCGACGCCCAGCACCGCGTACGGGTCCACCCTGCCATCGTAGGTGCGGGCCGCAGGCAACCGATGTTCGGCGCCTACTCGCTCGGCCTCTGAGCCGGTGTGGCCAGAACTGTGGCCGGCATGCCGACCACTTCGGCGCCGGCAGGAGGCTCCACCCGGCGATGCACGGGTCCCAGGGCCACGGTCACGCCGCGGGACCGGTCCCTCGCAGCCGAGGTGACCTCCCCCACTACCCGACCGTCCACGGTGATCTCAACGCCCGGCGACACCCCGACGCCGCGAATCTCCAGGAGCCGCACCGGACGGGGCACGTTCCCGCCCCGGCTGTCGATGCGGGCCACTAGCTCCTGCCCGGTGTAGCAGCCCTTGGTGAAGCTCACCGAAGACTCCACCAGACCGGCGATCTCGGCCGGGATGGTGCGATCGGTCAGCTCGCGGCCCATGGCCGGCCAGCCGGCCCGGATGCGAGCCACCTCCATGGCGGCCGTCGAGTTCTCGGCGCCCGCGGGCAAAGACACCTCCGGGCCCAGCAGATCGACTCCCTCGAAGCCCGGCCATGCCACCGGGACCCGCAACTCGGCCCGAACCGGGTCGAGGCCGTCCGAGCCGCCGGACGAGCCCCTGACGCTCAGCATCTGCCAGCCCTCCACGATCTCGAAGACCGCGTCGACCCTGAGCTTGAACCGCTCCAGGCGAGCCACCAGCGCCCCCGCGAATCCAGCGTCCAGGTCGACCAGGAACTCGTTCTCGCCGAGGCGGGTGAGCCGGAACCAGGCTTCCACCTTGCCCTGGGGCGCGAGCAAGAGCGACCACGCCGAGGCGCCCACCTCCACGGCCTCGACGTCCTGGGAGATCTGGCCCTGCAGGAAGGTCGCGGAGTCCCCACCGCTCGCCAGGACCGCGTCCCTCGGCGCCACGCAGATGGTGCCGGTCATACCACCCGGCCCGCCCGCTTTCGAGCCTCGGTCATGCGCCGGGCCGCCGGGACTGCAGCCAGCAGCGCCTGGGCCTTGTTCTCGCACTCGGCGTGCTCCTCGGCGGGCACCGAGTCGGCAACGATTCCCGCACCGGCCTGCACCGAGGCCCGGCCGTCGCGCACCAGCATGGTCCGGATGGTGATGGCGGTGTCGATGTTGCCCGAGAAGTCGATGTAGCCGACCACGCCCGCGTACGGCCCGCGCTTGACCGGCTCCAGCTCGTCGATGATCTCCATGGCCCGGACCTTGGGCGCGCCCGAGACCGTGCCTGCCGGCAAGGTTGCCCTCAGCACGTCGATGGGTGTGGCCGACGGAGCCAGCTTGCCCGACACCTGCGACGTCAGGTGCATCACGTGGCTGTAGCGCTCAAGGGTCATCATCTCATCGAGGTTGAGGGATCCGAACTCCACCACTCGCCCGACATCGTTGCGAGCCAGGTCGACGAGCATCACGTGCTCGGCGACTTCCTTGGGGTGCTCGGCCAATTCTGCGGCCAGGCGGCGGTCCTCGGCGACGGTGCGGCCCCGGCGCCGGGTGCCGGCGATGGGTCGGCTGATCACCTTGCCCTCCAGGAGCTGTACCATCGGCTCCGGCGATCCGCCCACCACTTCCAGGCCGTCGTGGCGCAGGAAGTACATGTAGGGGCTGGGATTGACCTGACGCAGCACCCGGTAGGCGTCGAAGGCGTCGGCATCCAGGTCGAAGTCGAAGCGCTGGGACAGCACCACCTGGAACACGTCGCCGGCGAAGATGTACTCCCGGGCCGCCTCCACCGCCCGCGAGTAGAGCTCGAGACCCATGGTCGAGGTGGTCTCCACCGGCGCCGATCCGACGTCGTCGATGAGGTCGGGCGGCGCCACCAGGGGTTCGTCGACAGGCTTGGCCCCGTCGGCGGCGATGGCCTCGACCCGCAGGACGGCCTCGTAGTAGAGCCGGTCGACGGTCCGATCGTCGGCCCCGGCGGGAACGACCACGTTGGAGATCAGCGTGGCCCGCTGGCGCCAGTGGTCGTACACGGCGAGCTCGCCGATGAGGGACATCACCGCATCGGGGTGGTCAGAGTCGTCGACGGGGGTGTCGGGCAGGTGCTCCACCTCGCGCACGATGTCGTAGCCGAGATAGCCGACCAGGCCCCCGTGCAGCGGCGGAAGGCCGTCGATCGACGGAGCCTTGTAGTGGTCCACCAGCACCTCCAGCGCGGCGAGCATGCCCTCGTGCCGGGGGATGTTCACACCGAGGTGGCCGGTGACGTCCACGTGCCGGCCCCGAGCCACCAGGGTGGCGATGGGGTTGCGGCCGATGAACGACCAGCGGCTCCAGCGTTCGCCGTGCTCCACCGACTCCAGCAGGAACCCGTCGCCGGACCCGACCACCCGTGCGAACGCGGCCACCGGCGTTGTCAGGTCGGCCAGGACCTCCCGCCACACCGGAACCACCCGGTAGGCGCGGGCCAGCTCCCGGAACTCCTCCTGAGTGGGTTGAAGCATGGCCGTACCCGCTGTCAGCCGCCGCCAACTGAGGCTGAGCCGTCGAAGGACCGGTAGAAGCACGAGTAGTTGCCGGTGTGGCAGGCGCCGTCACCGTCCTGGTCCACCACGAACAGCAGCGCGTCGCCGTCGCAGTCGTAGTAGGCCTCGCGCACCCACTGCCGCTCGCCCGAGGTCTCGCCCTTGCGCCACACCTCCTGGCGCGAGCGGCTCCAGAACACGGTCCGGCCCTCGGCCAGCGTGAGGGCCAGGGTCTCGGCGCTCATCCACGCCATCATCAGCACGGCCTTGGTGGAGGCGTCCTGCACGATGGCGGCCACCAGCCCGTCGGAGTTGTACTTCACGGCCGCCAGGGCTTCCTGGCTTGCCTCTATCGGTGCTCCAGTCACGCCTGCCAGCCTAAGGGGCCGCTCACGGCCGCGGGGACGACTCGCCCGCGAACCTTGTCAACCAGTTGTCAACCCGATGCGAGACGGCTGACCTCCAGCCGGCGGCGTGGTCAGGCGGCGGCCGCGTCGTGGAGTTGTCGTACGATTTCGAAGAAGTCGTCGAGGTCAGCCTCGATGAAGATGGTCTCGGGGCCTTCGGGGGCGACGGCGGTGAAGGGCGAGTCGTAGATGCGGCCGGGTTCGATGGTGCCGTGTTCGGTGAGGTAGTCGATGACCAGGTTGACGAAATCGATCTGGTTTCGGCTGTAGCACTTGTCGTCGAGGAACCTGTTGAAGGCTTGCTTGGCTGCGGCTCGGTCGAGGCCGACGAGGCTGCGGACGAACAGCCCGAAGCTGCCGGCGCGTGCTGAGGCTTGGGCGAAGGTGTCGGTGTCGCCGATGCCGGCGGCGACCAGCACGCGCTGGAGTTCGTCCATGTCGGCGGCCGTGAGCGGTTGCCCGCTGCGGACCTTGGCCACGATCTCGTCGGCGAGATTGTCGGCGAGGAAGCGCTGGGCCTTCTTGCGGACTGGACGAAGTGGGAGCTGCCGACGGTGCCGCCGGTGCCGGGCATCTCGATTTCGGTGCTGTCGCCGAGCAGGTCGGTGAAGTCGGAGTAGAGCGGCGCCTTGTGGATGTGCTCGATGAGCTGCACGAGGCTGCGCAGCCGTTGCGGGCGTCTTCGAGCATCGGGTAGCTGACGTCGACCCACCACTCGTCGGTCTGGGTGTCGAGCATGTCGACGCTGATTGCGATGTGGGGCGCCTTGTCCTTGTTGGAGAAGGCGTCGATCAGGCTCTGGCCGAATTGTTCGTGTAGCGTGTGCATCAGGTCCTCCTTTCAGGATCCGGCGACCGGTGGTGGCGGTGTGACGGCATGGATCGGGGAACCTCCGACACCGGAGCGCAGCACGACGCTGGGGACGTATCGCGGATTCGGTCCTGCGCCACCCCCGGGGGCTGTCCTCCCACTCGTACAGATGAATTGTGAGCGTGTTGAGTGTGCGACCGAGGAGGAGCGCGATCGGGAAAGGACATCGCAGCAGTAGGTGAACATCGGTCGTGTGGTGCGTGTTGGCCAGACTCCGGATGTCGGCAGCGAGTTCGCCCACGATGGCTGCGGCCTGATCAGGATCGAGCAAACCCTCGACGCCATAGCGGAGATGGGCGACTCCCGCGAAGGTCTGGTCGCGGCTCGGGAATTGCTCGAAGGCCGCGTCGCTTCGCTGCGGAAACAGGTCGACATACACGAGTACGGGTCCATGGTCGAAGTTGTACACCGGGGGTGTGACAGGCGCGCACATCCTCTCGGCGACGGGAATCGGCGCCTGCCCGGTTAGCTCCCATCTGCCGCGTTGGGTGTCTAGGACTTCGACTGTTCCCATGAGCGTGGTGGGAAGCGCAGCTCCAAGTGCGCACGCCACCGAGAGATGGGCACCGCCGCGCACTCGGACGACCCTGGCCCCTGCAATCGCGACAAGCTGCGGCAAGTGACCGAGGAATCGGTGCAGGTCATGGAGCCCATCTACGTGTGGACATCGCTCGCCTTCATCGGGTGGCCGAAGACGCAGAACCAAGTCGCCGTCCATGCCTCCGGCAGACGGCGGCACCCGGGTCTGGACATCCAGTGTCAACAGCCCGGACGACTCTTGGACATCGGCCTGCAGCCTCTCCATCCGCTGCCGGCTCATGGTGTTGGCCAAGGCAGCCCGCTCGTCGACGGTCGAAACGCGCTGTTGATTGAGCCGTTGAACCGTGCGGGTCGGCGTTCCGTATCTCCGGGCGGCAAGTCTGTCTGATCATGCCAGACAGGAACACCGGCAGCTCGAAGTGCCCACGCGAGGGTCTCGGCGATCTCTCGTCCGTCGCTTTGCCGATACGAGATGAAGACAGGCCCGCGCGGATCAATGTGAGCGGTCGGTCTAGATGCACTGCTGGTACTGCCCATGATTTGTCCGCCAGCCCATTGCAAACGCAACACATGAAATTACGGGACCGGAGTTCTACCTTGAGCGCCGGGTCTATGCAACAGTTGGCTGGACCTCACTGCCAACCTGCTGAGGTCAGACTCAGCCGCCCTGAGTCGTGCACACAACGCCCAAACCGAGGTGCTCTCCGGCTGGCCTGAGACGCCGTTGATGCGGCCGCATTTGCGCGCTCACGACAGTCCAGGACTCGGCATCAGGAAATTTCTTTGATTAGCATGTAAATGCTTGACAAGTGTCATAGGGGTGTGCGACAATGGGTTCATGGTGATCGAACTGGTCGAGCGGCTTGATGGGGTGGCTTCGGAGCTGTTGGCGTGCCTCAAGCGGGGCGATGTCTCCTCGGAGGAGCTGCTGGGTGTGCTGTCTGGGACCAGGGCGGTGCGCGGCAAGCTCGACACGGTGCAGGCTTTGGCCGCGGCGAGCGTGGCCGGTAGCCGCCGCCACGGTGACGGCGGGGCTCATGTGCTTGCTGAGAGCACCGGGATGTCGCGCCGCGACGCCCGCAGCCAGGTCCGGACCATCACTGCTGTTGACGCCATGCCTGCGGTGCGTGATGCCGTTGAGGATGGCCGGATGTCCGTCGCGAACGCCGGGAGGCTCGCCGACGCGCTCGACAAGACCAGCGCTGGTGAGGTCGAGTCCGATGGCGAGCTGTTGGCCAAGGCGGAGTCGTTGCCGCCTGAGCAGTTCGCCAAGGAGGCCAAGCGGTGGACCGCTGAGCGCCAGGCCGACAGCGGCTGCGGGCCCGGCGGGCGGTGCGGGTCTGGAACGGTGATGACGGCATGGTGCATCTGTATGGGCAGTTCGATCCGGTGACCGGGCGGCGCATCCGCAACCGGCTCAACCGCGACGCCCACCGGCTGCTCGCCGCCGACAAGGAGCACGCCCAAGCCGGTGGCGGGACGCTCTCGTTGTGCGACGCCGGCAAGAAGCACGCCGACGGCAGTGCCGGCAAGGG
>JAGWAO010000014.1:0-26984 GCA_021296315.1 Acidimicrobiia bacterium
GATGGCCCTCCAGCGTGAGGATGCCCGCGCTGCGCACGTCGATGCGGCCGTCGGCGTCGAGGTGCCGCAGCATGGCCGCGGCCATGGGCGACCGGGCCGCGTTGCCGGTGCACACCATGTACACCACCGGCCGCTCCCCCATCGTCGTCACCCGCTTCCCGCCGCCACCATGGCGGCTGAACCCTACGAGCGGAACTCGGTCTTGCGGATGCCCCCGGGGTCGATCACGTTGCGGATGAGGTGCAGTTCCTCGGCGGTGGGGAGCCGGCTGGCGGGCACATCTTCGGGCACTGAGAACTCGAAGGGGGAGGCTGCCAGGACGTCGTCGAGCGACACCCCGGGATGGATGGACCGCAGGCGCATGGTGCGGTCGGGCGTCTCGAAGTCGAAGGCGGCCAGCTCAGTCACGACCCGGCGGATCTCGTGGAAGCGGCCGCTGGGTTCCGGCAGCGCCGCCACCCGGTCGTAGCCCGGGCCCGACACCACGTCGACGCTCTCCGAGAAGGCGCGGGCCTGGTTGGGGATCCAGTAGCTGGTGGTGTGGTTGATCACGTTGCCGGGCGCGCCCCGTAGTCCGAGGAGCTGGGCCTTGGGCTTGCGGTAGTCGCCGATGGCCGCGAAGTTCTGGTTGCCGTGCCGGTCGATCTGGCTGGCGCCCATCACCACATGGCGGCACCCCGACCACGCCTGGTCGAAGACCGTGCGGAACGGCAGGTAGCCCTCGACGACGATGCCCTCGTCAACCCCGCCGGGACGGTTGACGGTCGCCCCCAGCGGCAGCGTGCCGACCACGGCATAGGCGATGGTGTCGGTGAGCATGAGGTCGGGCTCGAAGCTGGCCCGCGCCAGCCTGCCCGCCGCCACCGGGAACGGACCCATGGGATGGCACAGCAGCTCGCCGTCTCCCCGGAACGCCTCGGCCAGCGCAACCAGGCAGATCTCATCGATCGTCGCGTCGCTCATCTCAGCACATCCCGCGCTCCGCTGCGGCCGCTCGAAACGTCGCTCATGGCGCCTTCTCCGATCCGAATCCCCCGGCGGGCACGGGCCCGCTCATCGTTCTGCTCCGGCGGACTCGGCCCCATCGGCCAGGCGAGCCCGGTAGTCGTCGTGGGAGGGGAGGTCCAGCCATTCGGCACAGAACCGGGCCCAGGCGTCGGGGTCACGCGCCGTTGCCGCGTACTCTCGCTGGAACGCCTCATCGCGGCCGTAGTCGGGCGGGCACTCGGTGAAGTGGGCACCGCCGGGCGCCTCCACCACCCCGTCGGTGTGCAGGCGTGGGATCTTGAGGGTGTGGACCGATCCCTCACTCAGGAGGTCCTCGGTGGCCACCACCCGCTCGCACGACATGAAGGTGCGCTCGGCGGCCATGGCGAACAGATCGTCGAAGTACAGGTCCGGGCCGAGGAACTGACCGTTGCCGGCCGCGTCGGCCCGGTTCATGTGCACCAGCGACACGTCGATGTCGAAGGCGGGCACGGCCACCAGCTCCGTGCCGTCGCCGTAGGGGCTCGTCACCGTCTTGAGATCGGGGTTGTAGGTGAGCATGTCCGATCCGAGGCCCGCCCTAGTGGGGTAGAAGGGCACCCGGTGCACCGCGGCCAGCAGGCCCAGGTAGAAGGCGCCCTCGTCGAACTCGCGGGCCTCCACCGAGCCCGTCTGGCGGGCGATCCGGAAGTGGGGCTCGAGCGGGACGGAGTCGAGCGACACGAAGCCGTAGGTGATCCTGCGGACCCGGCCGGCGGCGCACAACAAGCCGACGTCCGGTCCGCCGTAACTCACCACGTGAAGATCCCTCAGATCGCTTCGCAGCATGGCCCGCACCAGCGACATCGGCTTTCGGCGAGAGCCCCAGCCGCCGATGCCGACGGTCATGCCGCTGCTCAGCTCGGCGACAACCTCGTCTTCCGTCATCCGCTTGTCGGGCACCGTCCGACCGTAGAGCGCTCGAGTCCTCGGCGCTACCACGCGCCCGAACTGGCAGCGCACGAGTCCCAGAACGGAGTCCTGGGCTGCCAGTTCGCGACCACGCCCACATAGCAACCGAACTGGCAGCGCACGACACCAAGTCGGGAGCCAAACGCTGCCAATTCCCAACACCTCCGAGCCCGATTCGCGAACTGGCAGCGCACGACGCCTAGTCGGGAGCGAAACGCTGCCAATTCCCAGGTGGCGATAGCTTCGAGGCGGAGCCAGGCCTGGAGGGCCTGCCTATCCGGGGAGCGCCGCGTGCCCGACAATCCTCTCGACATGACCGGCCGGACCGTGATCGTCACCGGCGGCACGGCGGGCCTTGGGCGCGTCATCGCCAGGAGGTTCCTCGAGCACGGTGCCCATGTCGTGGTGTGTGCCCGGCGCGAGCCCGACGAGCCGGTGGCCGCGGCTGGCAGGGAGGCCACCTTCGTGGCCGCCGACGTTCGCGACCCCGACCAGATCGCCACGGTGGTCGAGGAGGCGATGCGATCGACAGGACGGATCGACGTGCTGGTGAACAATGCCGGCGGTGCTCCTCCCGTCGAGACAGCCACCGTGTCGCCCCGCTTCAACGAGAAGGTGATCGCCCTCAACCTGCTGGCCCCGATGACCTTCTCCCAGGCGGTGCATCCGGTGATGAGCGCACAGGACGGCGGCGGGGTGATCATCAATATCTCGTCGGTGTCCAGCATCCGCCCCACCCCCGCCGGAGCCGCCTACGGCGCAGCCAAGGCGGGACTCGACAACCTCACCCAGACGCTGGCCCACGAGTGGGGTCCGGCCATCCGTGTGCTCAGCGTCATGGTCGGGCTGCTCCGCACCGAGCAGGCTCACCTCTACTACGGCGATGAGGCGGGCATCGAGGCGGTAGGTGGAACCCTCGCCATGGGCCGGCTCGGGAATCCGGACGAGGTCGCCGATGTCGTGCTGTTCTGCGCCTCGCCCTTGGCGTCGTTCATGTCGGGGGCCTCGGTGCCGGTGCACGGCGGCGGCGAGGTGCCGTCCTATCTCAGCGCTTCCACTGGCGAGGTAACCCGGTACCGGCCGGGGTCCAAGCCATGAGTAGTTGGCGCCGCAGGCCCGCACGCCGAGCCGTTGTCCCCTTTGTCTTGGTCGCAGCCCTGCTGCTAGGCGTTCACTCCGGCGCCGCCGCTCAAGAAGGTGAGGACGAGCCTGTTCCCGCCGACACCGGCGACGACCTGAGGCCCGTGTACGAGATTCCGGCCGGGGCCGACCGGATCATCGGCTCCCCTGATCCCGGACCAGACCCCCAGCACTCCGGCGACCGGGGCGGGAGCCTGCAGTTCGTCACCCTGGGTGCGGTGGCCGCGGCTGTCGCCTTCATCATGTGGCGTATCGCCCGATCCGCCCGTCGATCCTCGCGCCATGCGCTAGTGGGCAATCGCGGCTGACGACTCAGGGCCCCGGCGACACTATTCCTGATAATTCTGATCGGATTTATGTTGTATCGCACCTGAAGGTGCGCTACCCTCTCAAATCCCGACTTATCTTATCGGAATTATCGGATTCGGATGCCCAATACGCCACTGCCCTACCCAGTGAACCTGTGCCTCGCCGGACAGCCCGTTCTGGTTGTCGGCGGCGGTCCCATCGCGGCCCGCAAGGTGGCGGGGCTGCTACGAGCGGGCGCCTGCGTGACGGTCGTCGCCCCCGCCGCGGTCGGCGCCATCTCCGAGAATCCCGAGGTCGCCTGGCAAAGGCGGGCATACCGATCTGAGGAGTCGCGGTCTTTCCGGCTGGTTGTGACGGCCACGAGCGACCCGGCGGTGAACGCCCGGGTGGCCCGGGACTGTGAAGCCGCCAACGTCTTCGTCAACTCGGCCGACGACCCGGCCAACTGCACCTTCACGCTGCCGTCGGTGGCCCGGCGCGGTGATCTGCAGGTGACGGTCTCCACCGGTGGCCGCAGTCCCGCTTTGGCCCGCTGGCTTCGCAAGCGGATCGAGCGGGAGATCGACTCGGGTTACACGGCTCTGCTGGAACTGCTGGCCGAGACCAGGCAAGAGGCCAAGGCCGCGTTCGAGACGTCAGAAGTACCGGGCTGGGAGGCCGCACTCGACAGTGGGCTTCTCGAGTTGGTGAGGGTCGGCCGCACAGTCGAGGCCCGGTCCCTTCTGCGGCGCCATCTCGGGCTCGGCGCACCCGAGGCCGCCGACACGGAGGCGCTGGCATCGTGACCGTGCACCTAGTGGGCGCGGGACCCGGCGACCCGGAACTGCTGACTGTTCGGGCCGTCAATATGCTGCGCCAGGCCGACGCGGTCGTCTACGACCGGCTCGTGGAGACAGCCGTGATCGAACTCGCGCCGCCATGGGCGGAGCTCATCTGCGTGGGCAAGACGCCCGGCGCGCCTAGCCCCTCACAGGACGAGATCAATGCCCTCCTCATCGACCGGGGGCGCCGCTATGCCTGCGTCGTGCGACTCAAGGGCGGCGACCCGTTCGTGTTCGGTCGCGGCGGCGAGGAGACCGCCGCGTTGCTGGCGGCCGGTGTCGACACCGAGGTCGTGCCCGGAGTGACCTCAGCGGTGGCCGCCCCGGCCGCGGCCGGCATTCCCGTCACTCTCCGGGGGGTCTCCAGCGGGTTCACCGTGGTCACGGCCCACCAGGACCCGACGTCTCCGCAATGGATCAACTGGGACGCCCTCGCACAGGCCGGAACCACGCTGGTGATTCTGATGGGAGCGGCCCGCACCGAACAGATCGCCGACCGGTTGCGGGCCGGCGGCATGGCCGACGACACCCCGGTTGCGGTGATCAGCGCGGCCACGACCCGCCGACAGTGCATCGACCGCACCGACCTGGCCGGCCTGCGCCGGCTCCGGGCAGCCAGCCCGGCCACCATCGTCGTCGGAGCCGTCGCCGCCGCGGACGTCCTCTCCATCTCCGAACTCAGCGTTTCTGGCGCTCTGACATCCCCAGGAGTTGTGCCATGACCCTGCTCGAGCCACGCATCGCCCCGCTTGCCACGCCTACGACGCCGGGGCCGCCCCCCGCCAGCGGTCCTATCGATCCCGAGATACGGGCCGACGTCGACAAGTACAGGCAGCAGTACGCACGCTTCCTGGCCAGCGAGCTGAGCGACGAGGTGTTCCGGGTCTACCGGCTCACCAACGGCATCTACGGTCAGCGCCAAGGCGGCACCAACCAGATGGTCCGGGTGAAGGTGCCCTACGGCTCCATCAGGCCCGATCAACTCGAGATGATCGGCTGGCTGGTCGACACCTACAGCCGGGGCTGGGGCCATATCACCACCCGCCAGAACATCCAGTTCCACTTCGTGCAACTCGACCAGATCCCCAGCGTGCTCGAGCATCTGGCCGCGGTGGGGCTCACCACCCGGGAGGCCTGCGGCGACACCGTCCGCAACGTCCAGGGCTGCCACCTCGCCGGCGCCTGCCCCCACGAGGAAGTCGACATCACGCCCTGGGCCGAAGCCACCTACCGTCACTTCGTCCGCAACCCGATCAGCCAGCGGCTGCCCCGCAAGTTCAAGATCAACTTCTCGGGCTGCGAGACCGACTGCGGTCAGGCCATGTTCAACGATGTGGGCGTGATCGGCGTGGTCCGGCATACCGATGACGGCACGGTCGAGCGCGGCTTCCGGGTGTTCATCGCCGGCGGCCTCGGCACCACGCCCCACCCGGCGCTGGCTCTTGAGGACTTCACGCCCCGCGAGGAACTGCTGCCCACCATCGAGGCCTGCCTCAGGGTGTTCGACCAGGCCGGAAACCGAGACAACAAGCTGCGGGCCCGCATGAAGTGGCTGGTGGACACTCTCGGCTTCGAGGAGGTACAGCGCCGGGTGCTGACCCAGCGCAAGTTCCTGGTGGCGTCCACCTCCTGGCCCGGCGGGAATCCGGCCGAAGTGCAGATCGACGGCGACGATCCTGCCGGGGTACGCGATCCCGCCGCCGTCACCGCCATAGGTCACGGCACACCGGTGAGCATCGGGACGGGCACGGCTTACGAGCGCTGGGAGCGAGTCAACGTGGTACGCGGCGTACGCGACGGCACGGTCTCCGTCTACGGGCAGGCCCATCTGGGCGACATCACCGGCGACCAGTTCCGGGCCCTGGCGGCGTTGCAGCGCGACCTCGACGCCGACGTGCGCCTGACCAACCGCCAGAACGTGGTGTTCCGGGGCCTGCATCCCGACGACCTGCCTGCGGTCTACGACCGCCTGGATGCAATCGGCATGGCCCGCCCGGGCGCGGAACTGGCCCGTGACGTGGTGGCCTGCCCCGGGTCGGACACCTGCAACCTGGCCGTCACCCAGAGTCGCGGCTTGGGCGACGCCATCGGCGAGCGCCTCGAGGACGAGGGCCTCGCCGATGTGGGCGGCATCCGCATCAACATCTCCGGGTGCCCCAACTCCTGCGGCCAGCACCACGCGTCGGACATCGGCTTCTTCGGGGCCGAGCGGCGGGCCCACGGCCGCAGTGCTCCCGGCTACCAGATGCTGCTCGGCGGCTACATCGGCCAGGAGCAGATGCATTTCGGCGACAAGGCCCTGCGCCTGCCCGCCCGCAACGCCCCTGAGGCCACCGCCAGGGTGATCCGGCGCTTCATCGAAGAGCGCCGAGCCTCCGAGGGCTTCCGGGACTGGATGGAGCGCGCCGGCGGCGCCCGGGCCGTGGCCGAGGGCCTCAAGGACCTCGACGAGTTCCCGGCCTTCGAGGCCGATCCCTCGTTCTACGTCGACTTCGACGAGACCGGGCCGTACACGGTGTCCACGGGCGCCTCGGAGTGCGCCACCTGAGGGACTGTCAGCCCGTCCGAACCTCTACGGCAACGGGATGGTGGCAGGCGACGAAGTGGTCGATGTCACCGATCTGCTCAGTGACCGGTTCGACATCGCGGCAGACGTCCGTCGCCCGAGGGCAGCGGGTGTGGAACCGGCAGCCGCTCGGTGGATCAGTCGCCGAGGGCAGCTCGTCGCCGATGTCGCCCTCCTCGGCGTCCACCGTGGGAGCGGGCTCGGGAATGGAGGCCAGCAGCGCCCGGGTGTAGGGATGGGCGGGGTGGGAGTAGATCTCGGCGGTGCTGCCGATCTCGCACACCTTGCCCAGGTACATGACCACGATCCGGTCGCTGACGTTCTTCACCACCGACAGGTCGTGGGAAATGAACAGCACGGTCAGGCCGTAGCGGCGCTTCATGTCCTTGAGCAGGTTCAAGATCTGGGCCTGGATGGACACGTCGAGCGCCGACACCGGCTCGTCGCAGATCAGCACCTTGGGATCGAGCGCCAAGGCCCGTGCGATGCCGATGCGTTGGCACTGACCGCCGGAGAACTCGTGCGGACGCCGGGCGCCGTACCTCGCCTCCACACCGACCGCATCCATGAGTTCGTCGATGCGGTCACGGCTCCAGGATCCGATGTCGTCGCCCCACACGGCCAGGCCCTCCGCGATCACGTCACGGACCCGGCGCCGAGGGTTGAGCGACGAGATCGGATCCTGGAAGATCATCTGCAGCCTGGGCCGCACCTTGCGGAGGTCCTCGCCCTCCAGGCCGGCGAGATCCCGGCCCTCGTAGACCACCTCGCCGGCGGTGATATCGACCAGGCGGATGATGGCTCGGGCAACCGTCGACTTGCCGCACCCGGACTCGCCCACGATGCCGAGAGTCTCGCCCTCGGCAACGTCGAAGCTCACCTCCGACACGGCGTGCACGACGCGCCTGCGACCCGCGGGAAACTGCACGACGAGGTCCTTGATCCGCAGCAGCACATCGTCGCGGTCGCGCAGCTGCGCGTGGCCGGTACCGGCCATCAGCCGCCTCCACCGCTGTCGGCAACCGGCAGTCCGGCCGCGGTCACCCCCGCGGCCCGGTTGGCCGACATCGCGGCCATGCCACGCTCGGTGCCCGTCGGATGGAGGCACGCGAAGCGGTGCAGCCCGACCAGCCCGCTCAATTCGGGAACGCCGCCGAGACAGTCTCCCTGGGCGTAGATGCAGCGGGGCGCGAACGCGCACGCTTCGGGCGGGTCGATCAACTCGGGCGGGCGGCCCGGGATCGGGTCGAGCCGGTGATGGACGGGATCATCGATGCGGGGGATCGAGCGCAGCAGCGCCTCGGTGTAGGGATGGCGCATATCGAAGAAGAGCGTGCGAGCATCGGCGGTCTCCACCACCCGGCCTGCGTACATCACCGCCACGTCGTCGGCCCGGCCGTGGGCCACACCCAGGTCGTGGGTGATGAGGATCATCGACATCCCCCGGTCACGGCGAAGCCGGTCGAGCAGGTCCAGCAGGTGCTTCTGCACAGTGACGTCCACTGCGGTGGTGGGCTCGTCCGCGATCAGCAGCCGAGGCTGACAGGCGAGAGCCATGGCGATGACCACCCGCTGGCGCAGCCCGCCCGAGAGTTCGTGCGGATACTGCGACACCCTCCGCGCCGGTTCCGGCATGCCCACCACCTCGAGCAACTCCTCAGCCTCCTCCAGGGCCTCGCTGCGGGACCGGCCGAGGTGGTAGCGGAGGGTCTCGGCGATCTGCTCGCCAACCCTCTTGACGGGATTGAGCGATGTCATCGGATCCTGGAACACCATCGTCATCTGCACCCCGAAGAAGTGCTTGGTTCCTGCCGCGGCCAAGGCCCGCACGTCCTGGCCGTCGTAGGTCACCTCGCCGCTCACTTGAGCAGTCCGGGGCAACAGGTTCATCAGCGTCTTCGCCGTGACCGACTTGCCCGAGCCCGACTCGCCCACAATGGCGAGGGTCTTGCCCTCGTAGAGGTCGAAGCTGACACCGTTGACGGCGTTGACGGCGCCCCGCTCGGTGGGGAACCGCACATGCAGATCGCGCACCGACAGCAGCGGGGCGGGGGCCGAGGCCTGCTCCACCATCAGAAGGCCAGCTCCTTGACATCGAAGTACTCGCGTATGCGATCGCCCGCGAAGTTCAGGGACAGCACGGTCACGAACATCACCGCCACCGGGAACATCGTGACATGGGTGGCGTTCTGCAAGTCACGCAGACCGGCGCCGTCGACGATCATCTTGCCCCACGAGATGGCGTCCTCCCCGGCCACCGACAGGCCCAGGAAGGCGAGCGAGCCCTCGGCCACCACGGCGACGGCCATCCCCAGAAGGGTCAACGCGCCCATGGGTATGACCACATTGGGTAGCAGCTCTCGCACGATGATCCGGCCGTTCCTGGCCCCGAGCACCCGGGCCGCGGCCACGAACTCGCGCTCCGCGAACACCAGAGTGGAGGCTCGCGAGAGCAGTCCCACGGGCGCTACCGCCAGGATTCCGATGGTCAGGCTCACCACCAGCATGCTCCGCTCGAAGGTGGCGGTGATCAGGATGGCCAGCACCAGCGCCGGGAATGACAGCAGTACGAAGAACACGAAGCCCACGGCCTGGTCCAAGCGGCCCCGGAAATAGCCGGCCACGATTCCCAGACTTCCCCCGACCACCATCCCGAAGACGATGGCGAACCCGCCCACGGCCAGGCTGATGCGGGCGCCGTACATGGTGCGGGAGAACACGTCGCGGCCCAGGGCGTCGGTGCCGAACCAGGCATCCAGCGACGGCGGCTCCCGGGGACCGGAGAAAGCGACCTTGGTGGGGTCGGCCATCGGCAGCAGCGGAGCGCAAACGGCCACGAAGGCCATGATCAGGAGCCAGACCACCGCCAGCCAGAATGAGAAGCCCAGGCGGCGGCGGACGGCCGAGTCGTCGCCGGCGGGACTGTCGTCGGACACCCGGCTGGGCCGCACGAGCCGGAGGATCCGGAACCGCCACAGCAGTCGCTGCCGGGACGCCCTCGGATCGCGGGACGCCTTCGGCTTGCCGGTCACCCGGTCCTCGGCGTTCACCGGGCCCGCACCCTCGGATCGAGCCAGCTGTACAACAGATCCACCAGGAAGTTGAGCACCACGAAGGTGACCGCGACCAGCATCACGATGGCCAGCACCACCGGGAAGTCGTCGCGGACCACCGCGGTCACGATCTCCCTGCCGATCCCCGGAATGCCGAAGATCTGCTCCACGACGAGTGATCCGCCGATCAGGGCCCCGGTACTGACGCCGAAGACGGTCACCACGGAGAACATCGACGGCCGCAGGGCGTGCCGGAACATGATCCGCATCGGCGGCAGACCCTTGGCCCGGGCCATGTGGACGAAGTCCTCCTGCAAGGTCGTGATCAAGTCAGTCCGCAGGAGCCGCTGGTAGCTGGCCGCCAGGGGCAGGCCGAGCGTCACCGCGGGCAGGACCAGGGAGAACACCAGCCCGCCGAAGCTGCCGCTCTCATAGGCCGACGGGAAGATCTGCCATCGCAGGGCGAGCAGGTACAGCAGCACCACTCCCAGAGCGAAGTTGGGCACCGACAGCAGGCCGAACGACGCCACGGTGGAGCCGCGGTCGAAGGCCCGATTGGCCCGGTACGCCGCGATCACCCCCCAGGGAACGGCCACCCCGAGTGAGACGATCTGGGCCATCGTCAGCAGGATCAGCGTCTCGGGCAGCTTCTCGCGGATCACCTCGCTCACCGGCTGGTCGTTCTGGAACGACGTCCCGAAGTCCCCGGTGGCCATGTCGCTCAGCCACAGCACGTAGCGGATGGGAACCGGCCGGTCAAGGTGGTATTGGGCCTTGGCCGCGGCCACGGTGTCGCAGTCCCTGCTGGCCGCGTCCACCGTGGTGTCCTCCACGGTCCCGGCCTCGATGCCCTCACAGTCGAGCTCGGCCAGCACGCCCACCACATTCACGAGCGGATCGCCCAGCAGGTTCATCGCGGCGAAGCCCAGGAACGTCACTGCGAACAGCACTGCGAACAGCAGGACCACCCGGCGCAGCACGAACCTGGCCACAAGCCCCTACGGTCCCGGTCGCCGCGGTGTGCTCAACGAGGCACCAACCAGTTCAATTCTGGAAGTCACTGCTGGCAGAGAGACTACTACATAGGCGTCCCGGTCCGAAGCGACGTCAGGGCCTGGCGGGCCCGGATGTCGTCGAAAGGCGGACGCTGCGAGTTGATCACCGCGAAGCCCTCATCGGCCCGCACGTTCTCGATGGTTCTTGCATCGTTGGCCGAGGATTCTCATGAGACATGTTCGCCTTCTCATCGGCCCGCACGTTCTCGATGGTTCTTGCATCGTCTGTCTCCCGCATGACGAGGGTGGCCTCTGCGTTGGTGGTGATCACCACGTCGATCGTCGGTGGCGTCCCCGCCGGGACCGGCGGTGTCAGAGGGGCCGGCCTCCGGCCCGCTCACCGCCTCCGTTGTCTCGATGGGACGCGGCTCCTCATCGCCGCCGCCCCCGCACCCGGCCGCGACCAGCGCTGACGCCAGCAGCGCTGCCGAGCAGCGGGCCCAAGGCCGCCTCGTCAATAGTCGCCTAGCCGAGCCAGATCTGGTTGGGCCAGATCCTGCCCTGGTTGTTGCAGAACAGCTCGTCGCCCGTGGGCCCGATCTGCCCGCAGATGTTGTGCACGTTGTCACGGGCTCCGATGGTCCAGTTGGAGTGGGCCAGGAAGATGAACATGTAGGCGTCGCGGTTTATCTCCTGGATGCGATGCCAGATCTCCACCCGCCGGTCGAGGTCCTCGATGGCACGCTGCTCATACATCAACTCGTCGCGCTCTGGATCGCAGTGGCGGCCGAAGTTCAGCGAGATGAAGCCAATCGACCCGCACTCCATGAAGATCACGTCGTTGTCGGGATCGGCCGACCCGAAAGCGTCCGCCAGGCCCACGTCGTAGTTGCCCAGCGCGATGTCGACGATCAACTCATCAAAGGGCTTCACGGCGGTATCGAGGTTGAAGAACTCACCCCAGGTCGCGACCATCAGGTCGACGGTGCGATCGCTCTCCACCGACGGGCCCGGAACGCCGAAACGCATGTTGATCTTGCCCCCGGAGCAGTTCTCGGGATAGTCGGCGCAGTACTCGGCCACGAGCGGTCCCGCCCTCTCACCCATGTTGGTCTCCTGCTCGATGTCAGGGTTGCGCCAGATCAAGTCGGGATGGAACATCGTCTCGGCCGCCGGCGCGGTTCCCTCTCGTATCAGCTCCACGTACAGGTCCTGGTCGGTCGCGAACGTGAGAGCCTGGCGGGCCCGTATGTCGGAGAAGACCGGGCTCTGCGTGTTGATGAACATCATCGACTCGTCTGAGCGCTGGTTCTCGATGGTTGTGACCCCCTGGTCCGCAGCATCGCGCAGGGTCAGTATGGCCCCAGTTTCGGAGGCGACCATCAGGTCGAGTTCTCCCGCAATCAGCCGTTGCGCGGCGACGCTTGAGTCGGGTATGGGGTAGACCTCGATGCGGTCGAGGTAAATGTCGATCATGTCCGCAGCCCAGTAGTCGGGGTTGCGCACCAGCACGGTCACCTCGTCCTGTATGCGGCTCTCGACCATGAATGGGCCCGTGCCGACCGGCATCTGGTTGAGTGCCGGATCGGCAGCGGCCCGCTCGAGCCACTCCGACGGCAGGATCATCCCCAGCTGGCTCGTGAACGCGTTCGGCAGGTGGGCTGAGGGCCGGACACCGACGAACTCGACGGTGTAGTCGTCGACCTTGCGGATGGGTTCGTCGAGATTGAATCCGGGCTGGAACGCGATCGAGATCAACGGGTCGGCCAGCTGTGCCTGGAACGTTGCCACAACGTCGTCCGCGTCGAGTTCCGTTCCGTCGTGGAAGCGGACCCCCTCGCGCACCTTCATCTGCCAAACTGTGCCGTCGCCGATCTTGGTCCACGACTCGGACAGGACCGGGATCCAGTTGCCCTCGGTGTCGTAGTAGGCCAGCGGATCGAAGACCGGGTGGGCCATGAGGTAGACGGGTGTCGAGAAGGCGTTGGCCGCAGGATTGAGGCCGTCGCCCTCGGCGAATGCCCCGATTCTCAGCGTGCCGCCGTACTGGGGCTCGGGCTCGGCCGGGACCTCGGCGACGTCTTCGCCGTCCGTGGGCGGTGTCGTCGTGGTCGTGGTGTCAACCGGCGCCACCAGCAGTTCCTGTTCCTGCTCGTCGACGACATCCGGCTCGGTGTCGGCGGCGGCGGGCGCCTCGCCGGCGCCGTCACCGGAGTCGGCCGGCGCCGCCGTCTCGGTGGGCTCGACTGGCTGAGCGGGCCGCGATTCACCGTCGTCGGTGCCTCCTCCGCATGCCGCCGCAATCAACGTCAACGCGAACCCGGCCGCGAGCCAGCCCGTCAGTGGCTTGTCGATCCTCATAGCAGCCATCCCCAATCGCCCTTCCTGTCGAGGCGCGCTCACCGGCACCTAGCCTCGTGACTCTGCCAGAAGGCGCCATGGTCGCGCTGACAATGCCCCCGACTCAGGGTGCCCTCAATGGCTACCGTGGCCTGGCACCCGGGATCTAGCTAAGCCAGACCTGGTGTAGCTGCACCCTTCCCTGGTTGTTGCAGAACAGTTCCACTCCGGTGGGAGAGGTCTGGCCGCAGATGTTCTTCACGTGATCTCCTGCGCCGATGGTCCAGTTGGCGTGGTTGAAGAAGATGTACGTGTACGAGTCGCGCAGGTTCTCCTGGATCCAGTGCCATATCTCGACTCGCCGATCAAGGTCGGTGCTGGCCCGCTGCTCGTACATGAGAGCGTCCCGCTCCGGATCGCAGTCGCGGGGCCAGTTGAGCGAGATGAAGCTGATCGCCCTGCACTCGATCCACAGCACGTCGTTGTCCGGGTCGACGGCGCCGAACTGTCGCCAGGTCGCCACGTTGTAGAAGCCGAGCGCGACCTCGGTGATGTGGTCGTCCTGGAGGAGCTCCTGCTCGGTCACGTTGAAGTACGGCTCCCAGCTGTCGATCAGCAACTCCGCAATGCGGGTCTGCGCTATCGACGGCCCCGAGTACTGAAGCTCCATGTTGATCCTGCCGTCGGTGCAGTTGGCGGGGAAGTCGGTGCAGTACTCGGCGACCAGCGGGCCGGCCCGCTCCGGCATGTTCGTCTCCTGCTTGACGTCGGGGTTGTGCCAGATCAGGTCGGGATGGAACATCGTGTCGGCGGGCGGTGCCGTGCCCTGGCGGATGAGCGCCACGTAGGTGTCCCGGTCGGTGGCGAAGGTGAGGGCCTGGCGGGCCCGGATGTCGTCGAAGGGCGGCATCTCTATGTTCATCATCGCGAAGTCCTCGCTGGAGCGGACGTTCTCGATGGTCTGGACGCCCTCGGAGTCGCGCAGTGTCAATATGGCGTCGGAGTTGCTGGTCACCGTGAGGTCGATGTCGCCGGCAGCCACCCGCTCGGCTCCGATGACGGGGTCGGTGATGGGATAGACCTCGATGCGGTCGAGGTATGTGTCGGTCATGTCGGCGGCCCAGTAGTCGGGGTTGCGCACCAGCACGGTCACCTCGTCCTGGGTGCGGCTCTCGATCATGAAGGGGCCGGTGCCGACCGGGTGCTGGTTCAGTGTCGGATCCTCCGCGGCGACGGCCAGCCACTCCGACGGTGCGATCATCCCGAGCTGGCTGGTCACGAACTGCGGGAAGAAGGCGAACTGGTCGAGAGGGTTGAACTGCACGGTGAGGTCGTCGACCTTGGTGAGGGCCTCGGCTGGATCCTCCGGATAGAAGGGGCGCACCGCCAGCGAGACGATCGGGTCGGCCAGCTGGGCGTTGAAGGTGGCGATCACGTCGTCGGCGTCGAGCGCGGTGCCGTCGTGGAAGCGCACGCCGTCGCGCAGCTTCATCTGCCAGGCCCGCCCCTCGTCGATCGGCGTGAACGACTCGGCCAGGTACGGGATCCACTGACCCTTGGTGTCCCAGTAGGCGACCGGATCGAACACCGGGTAGGTCATCACGTAGGCCGACACCGCGAAGTTGTTGGCCGCTGGGTTCAAGCCGTCGCTCTCGGCCTCGACCGCGACCTTAAGCGTGCCGCCGAACTGGGGCTCGGGCTCCGCCGGGGCCTCGACAGCCGCTTCCCCATCGTCGGGCGGCGTCGTGGTGGTCGTCGTGTCGACCGGAGCGACCAGGGGCTCGTCGTCCGGTTCCGGCTCGGCCGGAGCGGGCGCTTCCTCGCCGTCGTCGGGGACTTCGACCGGCTCGTCAGGAGCGGCCGTCTCGGTGGTCTCCACCGCCGCCGACGGCTGTGGCTCGCCGTCATCACCCCCGCCTCCACATGCGGTCGCGATCAGAGCGAACGCCAGCAGCGCGGCCGACCAGCACGCGGGTCGCTTGAGAGTCCGTCGAGTATCCATCCGATTACCCCTCCATCTGAAGACCGGTGATCCGGCAGGTAGTCACGCCATCTTGCCAGACCGTGAGGTCGGTCCGCCAGACGTGTCCAGCCCGCCTCACGGGTGCTGGCTGCTGACCGACACGACTTCCCCGGTCATGTAGCCGGAGAGATCGCTGGCCAGGAACACCATCACGTTGGCCACCTCCCAGGGCTCGGCCGGCCGTCCGAACGCCTCCCGGCCGGCCAGTTCGGCCAACAGGGCCTCGTCAGTGGTCTTGGCCAGGAACGGATGCCAGGCCAAGCTGGGGGCCACGCAGTTGACCCTGATGCCGTGCTCGGCGGCCTCCAGTGCCGCGCAGCGGGTGAGGGCCATCACCCCCGCCTTGGCCGCCGCGTAATGAGCCTGCTCGACCTGGGCCCGCCACCCCGCCACCGAGGCGTTGTTGACGATGGCGCCTCCTGTGCCCTGATCGATCATGAGACGCAGCGCGGCCCGGGTGCAGCGCATGGTGCCGTCGAGCGTCACGCCGAGCACGGCCGACCACTGCTCATCGGTCATGTCCACCAGCCGTGCCGTACCGCCGAGTCCGGCATTGTTCATCATGATGTCGATGCCGCCCAACGAGCCCGCAGCCGAGTCGATCAGAGCCTGCACGTCGCTCTCAGCTGCCACATCGCACGTCACCGCACCGGGCCGCGATCCAGTCTCGGCCTCCAACCGGTCGCGGGTGGCGGCCAAGCGCCGCTCGTGAATGTCGGAGATGACAACCTCGGCCCCTTCGATGAGAACTCGGCGGGCAACGGCCGAACCGATGCCGGCGCCGGCCGCGGCGGTGACGACGACCCGCTTGCCTTCGAGCAGTCCCCGACCGGGCGGCTCCGTGGGAGGCGCCGGCCAGGGCCAGTCGCCCGGCTCCGCAACCATGGCTCAGCCGCCGGCCATCTCGGCCATGCGCCGCTCCAGGTCGGCGATCACCCAGTTGGGCTCCTGCCCGATGGTCCGGGGAAGCTGCTCGGCGATCTCGCCCGGCGTCCACTGCTCGCCGGCCGACCACATCGAGCGCATCTCCTGGGGCTGGTTCCAGACCGAGATCCGCCGCCCCACGACGGTGTAGATCTGCGCGTTTACGTCCCGGCCGGCGTCGCTGATCAGGTAGACCGCCATGGGGGCCACCGCGGAGGGCTCGCCCGTCTCCATCTCGAACGGGACGTTCTCGCTCATCCGGGTCCGGGCCACCGGTGCGATGCAGTTGGCATTGATGACGGGCCCGCCCCGCATCCGTATGGAGGCCGCGGTCATGGCCGCCGAGCGGGTGAGGCTCATGATGCCGCCCTTGGCCGCCGAGTAGTTGGCCTGGGCGGTGGAGGCAATGGCCGCACCGGAGGTGAACCCCACCAGCGAGCCGCCCGACGGCTGCTTGCGCATCCGGGCCAGCGCGGCCCGGTACACGTTGAAGTGGCCCTTGAGATGGACGGCCACCACGTGGTCCCACTCCTGCTCGCTCATGTTGAACAGCATCCGCTCACGCAGCACGCCCGCCGCGCACACCACGCCGTCGATGCTCCCCCACTGGTCACAGGCCGCCTCAACGATCTCGGCACCCACATCGAAACGCGACACATCGCCGGCCAGTGCAACCGCGTCGCCACCGCCGGCACGGATCTCCTCCACCACCGAGTCGGCCACGTCGCTGGAAGGGTCCGATCCGTCCAGGGCGACGCCATAGTCGGCCACCACAACGTTGGCGCCCTCCGCGGCGCAGGCCAGCGCCACCTCCCGGCCGATGCCGCCCCCGCCGCCGGTGACAGCGACGCTCTTGCCGTCGAGGTACCCGCTCACGCGCTCTCCGAGTGCCGTCGGGTACTGGTTGTGCCGTCAGCCCTCGTTGCCGTGCTCGCTGTCGCGCCGGCGCAGCGAGGCGAGGATGTCCACACCGGTGGTCGCCTCGATCTGCTCGGTCATGGCCACCAGCGACGCCGGGAGCTGGCTCATAAGCCCAGGAATTCCCCCTCGCGAGCCGCCGTCCCCGTTTCCGTCGCCGTTTCCGCCCCCGCCGCCGGTGTCCACCACCGCCACCCGGTCGATGCTCACGTTGGCCACGGTGGCGACGATCTTGTCGACCAGGTCCGGCAGCATGTTGAGCACGAGCACGTCGTGGCCGTCGGCACCGGCCGCCTGGTACTGGTCAGTGAGCCGCTTGAACACCTCGACCTGGGCCTTGCCGTCCTCGACGATAGTGGCCGCCTCGGCCTGGGCCTGGAGCTGGCGGGCCTCAAGATCGGCTCTGGCGGGCACCACCACGTTGGCCTCCACCCGGCGCTTCTCCAGTTCGATGCGTTCGGTCTCCAGCTCCTGGCTGGCCACCGCCTTGGCCGTCTCGCCGGCAACCAGCGCTTCCTCCTCGCGGGCCCTGGAGATGGCTTCGAGCTCCGCGGTGCGGACCCGCAGGTAGTTCTGCTCCTCGACGATCTTCTTGTCGGCCTCGATTTGGGCCACCTGGGCGGTGCGGCGGGCGGACGCCTCGGCCTGCTCGGACTCGGCGGTGCGGTTGGCCTCGGCCACGCGGGCATCACGGATCACCTCAGCGGTGAGGCGCCGGCCCACCGACTCGAGGTAGTTCACGTCGTCGGTGACGTTCTGGATCTTGAGCACATCGAGCTCCAGACCAAGGGTCTTGATGTCGTCGTCGGCTTCGTCGATGAGCTGCTGGCTGAACTTCAGCCGGTCCTCGTTGACCTCCTCGGGCGACAGGGTGGCCAGCACGCCGCGCAGGTTGGCCTCCAGGGTCTCCTTGGCGATCTTGCCGATGACGGCGCTGTCTGTGTGCAGGAATCGCTCGCAGGCGTTCTCCAGCAGACCCTCGCCACTCGACACCTTCACGTTGGCGATGCCCTGGACGTTGAGGGGGATGGCGCCCCTCGAATAGGCGTTCTGGACCGACACCTCCAGCGGGATGGTGTTGAGGTCCATCCAGGCCACCCTCTCGATCAGCGGGATCCGCAGAGTGCGACCGCCCTTGAGGATCCGGTAGCCGACCGTGCGCCCGTCCGACAGGGCCCGCTTGCGGCCGGAGATGACCGCCACCCGGTTGGGCGGGCAGATCACGATCAGCGACTTCACGATCAGGATCACGAAGAACACGGCAAGCGCCAAGGCGATACCGGCCACGATTGCTGAAGACATTGCGCCTACCCTCCCACGCGCTGAACGCGTCTCGAAAGCCCACTGCCCGGCCGAGCGTACCAGCCCCTACCGGGAGGCAGCGAGGGTCACTCGAGGACCCGTCGACGCTGCCGGCAGGCGCCTACTCGAGTTCCGGGTCCAACCGGGTGACGAGGGCGACGCCGCCCTCGATGCGGACGATGATGACCCGGGCGCCGGCCTCGATGGTCTGGTCATCGTCGAGCGGATCGATGGGAGCGGCCGTCATCTGGGTGCGGGCGCCGGCCACGGCGAGCACGATGCGGCCCCGCCGCTCGTTCGACATGGGCAGCGAGACCCGGGCGATGCTGCCCTCGATCTCGCGGTCGCTCACGTCGCTGGAGGCCTCGCTGCGACGCAGATAGGCGAAGGCGGCGCTGTTGAGCGCGCCGGCCAGAACCCCCACCACGACGGCCAGCAGCAGGGTGAACACCGTGCCGGTTCCGAGCCACTCCGACACCAGCCCGGTGGCGCCGAAGAACGTCGCGATGAAGGCCAGGCTGCTCAGCGGTATCACCGAGAACACGTCCGACAGCCCGTCCACCTCCGCGCCCGCCTCCATGTCGGCGTCGCCGCCGCTGAACACGAACCACAGCAGCACCGGCGCCCCGGCGGCCAGCATGAACGCGTACAGCCACGTCATCGGCCCGCACCCGCCTCGACTTCAGGGGGGCCAGACTTCAGGCCGATCATGGGCCAACGCTAGTATCAGCGCCGTACTGTCCGCGCCGAGGTGACTCCATGAGCTTCACTGACGCCTTCTTCGCGATGCGCGACGAGGTCCGAAACTGGGGTCGCTGGGGCGACGACGACCGCCTCGGCACGCTCAACCTGATCACCGACGACGCCGTGGCCCACGCCGCTTCGCTGGTGCGCTCCGGCCGACGGGTGTCGTGCGCCCTCGACCTCAAGCACTCCGGCGGCGTGCAGATCGGCCAGATGCACGGGCGAATCAACCCGCTGCACGCCATGGTCAAGATCCACAGTCCCGACCTGGGCGACGCCGACGGCAAGGGAATGGTTCCCCACTTCTCCGACGACATCGTGACCATGCCCCTGCAGGCTGCCACCCACTGGGACGGCCTGTCCCACGTGAGCTACGACAACACCCTCTACAACGGGGTGCCGGTCTCGTCGATCAACCCCACCGGCGGCGCCACCGTGCTCGGGATCGAGAACGTCCGCCACCTCACCGGCCGGGGCGTGCTGCTCGACGTGTGCGCGACCAAGGGGCTCGAGCGGCTTCCCAGCGATCACGAGGTCACCGGCGACGACCTCGACGAGGCGGCCGAGCACGCCGGAGTGACCATGCGACCCGGCGACATCGTGCTGCTGCGCACCGGGCGGATCCAGGTGTTCCGCGAGATGGGAGCGCTGCCCTACGTCACCGGGCCCGACTCCGACGGAACCAGTCCCGGACCCGGTCTCGACGCAGTGCGCTGGTTCTGGCGCAATGATGTGGCCGCGGTGGCCGACGACACCTACATCTTCGAAGTCTTCCCCGGCCCGAGCTGGGACGACGCGCTGGGTGTGCACTGCCTCCACGTGGTGGACATGGGCATGACCCAGGGCCAGAACTGGGACCTAGAGGCTCTGGCTTCGGCCTGTGCAGAGGAGGGACGCTACGAGTTCCTGCTGCAGGCCAACCCGGAGCCCTTCGTGGGCGGCTGCGGCTCTCCCGTCAACCCGGTCGCCGTCCTGTGAGCCGCGCCACCAAGTGCGCTGACCCGGTTGCTCTAGACCTGTGGCACCCCGTCGGGGCCGTCGTGGAGCTGGCTCCCGGCACCGTCAACGAGACGCATCTGCTCGAGGAGCCCGTCTCATACGGAGTGTCCAACGACGGCGGTGTGCACGCGTGGAGGTCCGTCCCGCACGTGCGTCCCGGCACGGCGTTCTCACCTGCCGACATAGCCGAGCCCCTGCCGGCGACTAGCCGATTCGGCTACCTCTGGACCAGCCTCGGGTCTCCGGAGGCGGAGTTCTTCGAGTTGCCGGAGTTCCATGAGCCCGATCGCCACAACGTGTGGGCCGGCAGCATCGGTGTGCATACGTCGGCCCCGAGGGCAGTGGAAAACTTCCTGGATATGGGCCACTTCCCTTACGTCCATTCCGGTTACCTCGGTATCGAGCCCCACACCGAGGTCAAGGAGTACGACGTGGAGGTCGTCGACGGCGGGCGGGAGGTAGTGGCAACCGAGTGCGAGTTCTTCCAGCCGCTGGGAGCGCTCAACGCCGACGGCGGGATGCTCATGGGGTACGTGTACCGGGTGCCTCACCCCTACTGCGCCATCCTCTACAAGTCGAGCCCCATCGACGAGTCCCGCATGGACGCCATCGCCATCTTCTGCCAGCCGGTGAACGAGGTGACCACGCGGGCGCACATGCTGCTGTCGATGCTTGACGACGAGAACGACGACCGGCTGCTCAAGCGCTTTCAACTGCTCATCTTCGCCCAGGACAAGCCCATCCTCGAGAACCAGCAGCCGAAGCGCCTTCCGCTGGGACCCACAGTCGAGACGCCGGTGCGCTCCGACAAGACCTCGATCACCTACCGCCGCTGGCTGGCCGACATGGGCCTGACCTACTGCGTCATCCCGGCCGACTCTTGATGGGTCGCGACTCAGACCGGCCCGTACCGGACCACGGCCTCGACCAACCGAACCCGGCACCGCTGGTGGCCATGCGCGGCATCACCAAGCGGTTCGGATCGGTAACGGCCGTCACCGGTGCCGACTTCGACCTGCACTCCGGGGAGATCCACGCGCTGCTGGGCGAGAACGGCGCGGGCAAGACCACGCTGATGAACCTGCTCTACGGGCTGGAGCAACCCGACGACGGGACCATTCTCATCGACGGTGACCCGGTCAGCTTCCGCTCTGCCCACGACGCCATCGAGGCGGGCATCGGCATGGTGCATCAACACTTCCAGCTCGTCCCGCGGCTGTCGGTCGCCGAGAACGTGATCCTGGGCGCAGGCGAGGGCCGCCGAATCAGGCTTCCAGACCTGACCGAGGTGGCGGAGACTGTCGAGGAGCTGGGCAGGCGTTACGGGCTGGGTGTGTCGGCAACCTCGCTCGTCACGGACCTGTCGGTGGGTGAGCAGCAGAGGGTGGAAATTCTCAGAGCGCTGTATCGCGGCGCGCGGATCCTGATTCTCGATGAGCCGACGGCCACCCTCTCGCCCGTGGAGATAGACCACCTGATCGAGCAGCTGCAGGGCATGGCCGGCACCGGTACGGCCATCGTGATGATCACGCACCACCTGGACGAAGTGATGACTGCCGCCGACCGCATAACCGTCCTGCGAGCGGGAGTGAACGTGGCGACGCTGCCGGCGGAGACGACCAGCCCGCTGGAGTTGGCCCGCTTGATGGTGGGCCGGGAAGTGGCGATGCTCAGCGAAGTCGGAGAGGCCGAGGCCGCTGCGAACAGGGCCGGCTCAACATCAGCCGGCGTGTCCGTGTTGACGCTGCAGGATCTCTCCTCAGCATCGGAGGCCGGCGCCCGTGGGGAACACGCCAGGGACTTCTTCGACGTCAGCCTGGAAGTGCGAGCGTCGGAGATCGTGACGATCGCGGGGGTTGAAGGCAACGGCCAGGCCGAGTTGGAGGCGGTGCTGTGTGGGCTGAGCGAGCCTGCTTCGGGACGGATCCACCTCGGCCGAGCCGATGTCACCGACGCGGCTCCAAGGGAACTGCTGGATGCCGGGGTAGGCATGATCCCATCGGATCGCTATCGCCACGGCCTGATCCGCGGGCTCTCGGTGGCCGAGAACCTGGTGTACGACCGCATTGACAAGCCGCCTTACGGGCGCCGGCTATGGATCGATCCAAAGGCGGTGGCGGCGAGGGGCGCCGACCTTGTGGGCCGGTTCTCGATCGCGGTGCGAGGCCCGTCAACCGCGGCCTCCACCCTGTCGGGGGGCAACGCGCAGAAGGTGGTGCTGGCCCGCGCGCTGGGCACTGATCTGCAACTCCTGATTGCCGCGCAACCAACGCGAGGGCTGGACGTCGGAGCGATCGAGTTCGTGTGGAACCAGATCTCCGAGCAGCGCGACAGCGGTGTCGCGGTGATCTTGATCACCACGGACCTCAACGAGGTGATCGCCCTGTCCGACCGGTGCTTCGTGATCTACCGCGGCCGACTCGTCGAGACCCCACTCGACCGCGAAGCGATCGGCCTAGCCATGGGTGGAGCGGGCAGCCGCGCCGAGGGAGTTCCGGCCCGATGACCGCTCCGGTCAAGGCCATGGACCCCTTGGATCCGCCGGATACCGACCGCGACGCGGCGAGGTTGGCCGCCGGGTGGAGTGCCCGCCTCAGCGCGCTGGGGCTGTCGGCCGCGGCCGTCGCCGCTGCCTTCCTGCTGGGCGGGATCCTGCTGGCCCTGGCCGGTGCCAACCCGTTCCAGGCCTACGCCGACATGGTCAGCGGCACCTTCGGCTCGCGCTTCGACGTCAGCCTGGTGCTAGTGGAGACCGCCCCGTTGCTGTTGATCGGGCTGGGGCTCGCCGTCGCGTTCCGGGCCCGCGTGTGGAACATCGGAGCTGAGGGCCAACTCCTGATGGGGGCCCTCGTCGGCGGTGCCTTCGCCATCTATGCCCCGATCGGCACACGTGCCGTGATGATTCCGGCCGCATGCGTTGTAGGGGCTCTCGCGGGCGGCGCCTGGGGTTGGATCGTGGGCTTCCTGCGGGCCCGGTGGAGCGTGAACGAGGTCATCTCCTCGCTGCTGTTGAACTACGTGGCCCTGCGGATTCTCGAGTACACCATCCGCAAGCCGCTGCGAGACCCGGTCGGCTTCCAGCCCGTGTCCGAGACGCTGCCCGACGCGGCTCGCCTGCCCGACATTCCGGGCCTGCGGACCCACATCGGGCTGCTGATCGGGCTCGGACTCATCCCGGTCGTGGCCTACATCATGAGGCGGACCCCGTTCGGGTTCCACACCCGGATGATGGGGCTGAACCGCGACGCCACCGAGGCCGCCGGGGTCAAGACCGGACGGCTCATCACCGCGGTGATGGTCGTATCAGGAGCGTTCGCCGGGTTGGCCGGAATCCTTCAGGTGATGGGGCCGGAGTCGAGACTCACGGGCAACATCTCGCCGGGCTTCGGATTCACCGCCATAATCGTCGCCCTCGTCGCCCGCATGAGGCCCGTCGGGGTGCTGCTGGCCGCGGTGCTCATCGGAGCGCTGACCCTCGGCGGCGATGTGATCCAGCGAACTCAGCAAGTTCCCCGGGTGCTGACCATCGTGATCCAGGCCCTGTTCGTGCTCTTGATCCTGGTGGCCGACAAGGTTGGAAGGAGGAGCCGGTGAGCGCGGCGCTCCTGCTGCTCGGGAGTTCGGTGTGAACTGGGGGGCGGTGTTCGGCGCGGCGGCCATCATCCCGCTGCTCAACGCCTCGATCCGCTTGGCCGTCCCCACCGGACTGGCCGCGGTAGGCGAGTCCCTGTGCCAACGGGCGGGTGTGCTGAACCTGAGCCTGGAAGGAATGATGCTCTCGGGCGCTTACGCCGCGTTCCTGGCCACCCACTACAGCGGCGAACCCTGGCTGGGGGTCGCGGCCGGGATCGGGGGCGGAATGTTCATCGGCGTGCTGATGGCACTGTTCAG
Organism: Acidimicrobiia bacterium; assembly: GCA_021296315.1. Lineage (GTDB taxonomy): Bacteria > Actinomycetota > Acidimicrobiia > Acidimicrobiales > Aldehydirespiratoraceae > Aldehydirespirator. Next base: position 23,964 of record JAGWAO010000014.1, read on the forward strand.
CGTGACGCTCAAGACCGAGCAGGTGATCAACGGGATCGCGCTGGTGCTGCTGGCGTCGGGACTGACCAGCTTCCTGCATGTGAGACTCTTCGGGGTGACCGCGCCCGAGCGCTTCGATCCGATGCAGAAGTTGGAGATTCCCCTGCTGGGCGCCATCCCCGGGGTGGGCAGCGTGCTGTTCGACCAGAGCCCGCTGGTGTACCTGGCAGTCGCCCTCATCGTCGTGGTGTCGTGGACCCTGCACCGGACCCAGTTCGGGCTGGCAGTGCGGGCCGCAGGAGACAGGCCCGGGGCGGCCGACGCCGCCGGCATCAGCGTCGACCGGGTGAGGTCGGCCGCCATCCTCACCTCGGGAGCCATGGCCGGCCTCGGCGGAGCGGTGCTGGTGGTCGGCCAGCTCGGCTTGTTCGCCCAGAACGTGACTGCGGGCCGGGGCTGGGTGGCCATAGCCCTCGTCATCTTCGGTCGCTGGAGTCCGCCTCGGGTGGCGGCCGGCGCCTTCCTCTTCGGTTTCACCGACGCTCTCCAGTTGAGGATCCAGTCCGCCAGCGGCGGCATAGAGAGTGACATCCCGTTCGAGTTCTTCCAGGCTCTGCCCTATCTGGTGACGATAGTGGTGGTGGTCGTGGCCACGGCACGGGCCCGCGACGACGCCCAGCCCGAGTCGCTGGGCGTCCCCTACATCAAGGGCGCCCGGTCCTCCTAGGTGGCCGGTATCGACCCTGCCGACGGCGAGGTGTATGGTGCCGTCTCGGTATCCCGGGACCTAAGGGGAGTTCAATGACCAAGCGAAGTGTGGTTGCCCTGCTGGCCGTGTTCGTTCTGCTCGCTTCGGCGTGCGGCGACGACGAAGCCGCCGAGGAGGCCGCGCCCGAACCGGCACCCACCACGGCTGCTGTGGCCGAGGAGCCAGCCGCCGAAGAACCGGCGGCCGAGGAGCCAGCCGCAGAGGAGCCGGCAGCCGAAGAACCCGCAGCCGAAGAACCCGCCCCCGAGGAGCCTGCAGCCGAAGAACCGGCCGCCGAGAAGGTGAGCGTGGCCATCCTGCTGCCCTGCGCGCTCAACGACCTGTCGTGGTGCCAGGCCGCCTACGAGGGCGTCAAGCTGCTGGAGTCCGAGGGCCTGATCGACCTGCAGGTCGTCGACGACGCTCCCTTCGACGCCCAGGGCGCCACCCGGGTGATGAGCGGATTCGCCGAGGAGGGCGTGCATCTCGTCATTGGACACTCCTTCGACTACGGCGCACCCATCCATGAGATGGCCCCGGACTATCCCGACATCAAGTTCGCCTGGCAGGGTTCCTGCGGCGGCTTCTGCGGCGTCGAGGGTCCCAACATCGCCGACTACTTCATGCCGATGCACGAGCCCGCGTACCTCTCGGGCATCCTCGCGGGCGGCATCACGGAGTCGGGCATCATAGGCGCCAACTCGGGCTACGACATCCCGGTCTGCCGTGCCACCGTCGAGGCCTTCCTGCTGGGCGCCCAGGAGGTTCGGCCCGACGCCACCCGGCTCGACGCGTTCCTGGGGTCGTGGATCGACGCTGCACTGGCCAAGGAGGCCACTGCGGCCCAGGCCGAGCAGGGTGCCGACGTGTTCGTGGCCTGCGGCAACGCGGGATCGTTCGGCATGATCCAGGAGACCCGCGAACGTGGACTCTCGTCATTCGGCTACGTGTACGACGAGTCGTCGCTGGCTCCCGACAACGTGGTGGCGTCGATGGCCTGGCAGATCGGCGAGACTTATCGCCAGATGGTCAACGACATAGCAGCAGACAACTTCCAGCCGTTCTACGACGTGCTGATGAGCGCCGGCGGCTTCGAGGTCCAGATGAACCTCGACTACAGCGCGGGCACCGTCTCAGCCGAGGCCATGGAGCTGTTCGAGACCCGCCTGCAGGAGGTCATCGACGGCACCTTCGAGGTTCCGTTCATAGCCGCCGCCGAGGGCTGACCACCGCCGGGCCGAGCCCGGTCTCAGAGGCGTTCTAGACTCCGGCCATGGCCGGTGACCCGCGGGCAGGGCCAGAGGTTGTAGTTGTCGGCAGCGCCAACCTCGACCTGGTGGTGGAGGTGGAGACCGTCCCGGTGGCGGGCGAGACCGTCCTCGGCGGTGACCTGCGGCGCATTCCCGGTGGCAAGGGCGCCAACCAGGCCGTAGCCGCCGCCCGCCTGGGACGGCGGGTCGCAATGCTCGGACGGGTCGGCGATGACGATGCTGGCACCATGCTGCGCGCCGCCATGGACTCGGCCGGCGTCGACACCGCATCCCTGCTGGCCACCGAGGACACTCCGAGCGGCACGGCTCTGATCTCGGTGGGGGCCGACGGTGACAACGCCATCGTGGTGAGTCCGGGCGCCAACGGCCGCCTGAGCTCCGCCGACGTGGAGAGCGCGGCCGGCGTGCTCGGCACCGCGGCGGTCGTGCTGCTGCAACTGGAGGTGCCTCTCGAGGCGGTATCGGCCGCGGTTCGTTGCGCTCGCGGCACGGTCGTGCTCAACCCCGCGCCCGCGCCGGCCGGCACGCTTCCCGCTCATCTGCTCGACGGTGTTGACGTGATCGTGCCCAACCAGACCGAGCTGGCCACGATGGCCGGCCACGCGGGGCTCTCCCCCATCGGCGGCGTGGATCCCGAAACCGCGGTGGCCTTGGTCCGGGGACTGCCGGTCGCGGCCACAGTGGTAACCCTGGGCGCGGCCGGCGCGATGGTCGTCACGCCCGTCGACGCCACCCACGTGCCGGCACCGGAGGTCGTGCCCGTCGACACGACCGCAGCGGGCGACGCCTTCTGCGGCGCACTCGCCGATGCCCTGGTCGGCGGCGCTGATCTGGTGGAGGCAACGGAGTGGGCGGTGAGAGTGGGCGCGGCCACCACGCTGCGCCACGGCGCTCAGCCATCCCTACCGACCCGAGCCGACATCGAGCACCTGCTGGGCAGCTAGACCCAGCGCCCATCCGCTCGGCCTCCAGCCATGGCCCCCTCGCCGCTGCGAGTGGGATTGCACCCAGCGCCCATCCGCT
>JAGWAO010000014.1:27019-37848 GCA_021296315.1 Acidimicrobiia bacterium
GCCCATCCGCTCGGCCTCCAGCCATGGCCCCCTCGCCGCTGCGAGTGGGATTGCACCCAGCGCCCATCCGCTCGGCCTCTAGGCTCGTGGAATGACCACAGACAGAGCGGCGGCGAAGCCCAGGATCGTTCTGGACTGCGACCCGGGCCTCGATGATGCGATCGCCATCCTCACCGCCGCCCACCACGGCCGTCTGGTGGGGATCACCACAGTCAACGGCAATGTGGGGATCGAGCACACGACCCACAACGCGCTGATAACGGCTCAGGTAGCGGGCCTGGATGTCGAGGTGCACCGGGGAGCGGCGCGGCCGCTGATCGCGCCCACCATGGACGCGGCTCGCATCCACGGAGCCACCGGCCTCGGCGATGTCGCGCTCGGTGAGCTGAGGAGGTCCGTCGCCTCCGACGATGCCGTGGCCTTCCTGTGCGACACCGCCCGCTCCGTCGACGATCTACATCTTGTTGCGGTGGGGCCCCTGACCAACGTGGCTCTCGCGCTGCGGCGCGACCCCGACCTGCGCAGCCGCCTGGCCGGCCTCACGATCATGGGCGGGGGCGCCCACGCCGGGAACGTCACCCCCGTCGCCGAGTTCAACGTCTGGGCCGATCCGGAGGCCGCGGCCATCGTCTTCCGGGAGGCGGCGCCGGTGACGATGGTGGGCCTGGACGTGACCCACAAGGTCCTGCTGGGCGGCAGCGAAGCATCCCGGATGCGCTCAGCCGGCACTCCGGCATCCCGCTTCGCCGCTGGACTTCTGGAATACGCCTACGACCGGTGCCGCGAGTTCGGCCTGGAAGCGGCCCCTGTGCATGACGCCACCGCCATCATCGCGGTCACGCACCCTCACCTGTTCCGCCGTTCGAGCCACCCCGTGACGGTGGAGTTGCATGGTGAGCACACCCGGGGCATGACCGTCACCGATGTGCGCCCCCCGGCCGCCATTGCCGCCGAGCCTGCCCCACCCGCCCACGATGTCGTCTGGGACGCCGACGCCCAAGCCGTCATCGACCTGATCGTGGAGGCAGTGGTCAGCGCCTAGAGGCCGAGCTGAGCGAGGCCGTGGCCCGAGCGGCCCTCAGCTGGCAGCGAACCAGAGCGGGGACTCATGCCGGGCAGTGGACCTCGGCCAGCCAGTGGTCCTCGATGTCGATGGGGCACAGCGACCAGCACGCCGACAGGAGCCAGCGCAGCACGTCGCCGTGGGACGCTCCCGCAACCGGCTGCACGACGATCCCGTTCTTCGCGTGGTCCTGGACCTTGCGCCAGCCCGGCGGCAGCGGCGCCCCGGCGTCACGGAGCCGGTCCAGCGCCTTCGGGCCCGCACCGTGCTCGACTCCGACCGTCGGCAGCGAGTCTCCTCGGACTGCCCGCGGCGGGGTCCAGGTCGCCATCGGCACCGCCGGCCCGCGTCCTGAGAACCATCGGCCCAACGGTGAGGGGGTCGGCAACCGGTCGATCTGGTCGTCCCGCAACCCGGGGCCGATGTTGATCCAGCCAAGGCCGTCGCCCCGGCCCACCAGGCTCTCCATCTCGCGGACGACGGGCGAGGTGTCGGCCGAGTCGAAGGCGATGGTCGCTGTGCTGAACGATGCCACCGGCATGGAAGGTACAGCCCGATCCGGGCTGCGCCGAGTCGTCCGCCGCACCGCGGCGGTGCCGGCACGGTGGCCGCGACGCCGGCGGTGACTATCGTCGAGGCATGGACGACCGGCATTGGGGGTTCCGCACCCGGGCGCTTCACGCTGGAAGCCAGCCCGACCCCACCACCGGCGCCCGGGCCGTGCCCATCTACCAGTCCACGAGCTTCGTGTTCGAGGACACCGCCGATGCCGCCGACCTGTTCGCCCTGCAGAAGTACGGCACCATCTACACCCGGATGTCCAACCCGACCAACGCGGTCTTCGAGGAGCGCATAGCCAGCCTCGAGGGAGGCATCGGGGCGGTGGCCACCGCCAGCGGCCAGGCCGCCGAGTTCCTCACCGTCACCGCACTGGCCTCTGCCGGCGAGCACATCGTGGCCGCGGCCGGCCTCTACGGGGGCACCTACACCCTGTTCGACGTGACGCTGCGACGCCTCGGCATCGACACGACATTCGTGGACGGGACCGATCCCGACGCCTTCGCCGCAGCCGTGCGCGAGGACACGAAACTGCTGTACACCGAGATCATCGCCAATCCCTCCGGAGCGGTGGCCGACCTTGCGGCCCTGGCTGATGTAGCCCGAACCCACAAGCTTCCGCTGGCGGTGGACTCCACCTTCGCCACGCCGTACCTGTGCCGTCCCCTGGACCACGGCGCCGACATCGTCCTGCATTCGGCCACCAAGTTCCTAGGCGGGCACGGAACCTCCATCGGCGGCGTGATCGTGGAGGCGGGACGGTTCGACTGGGACTCGGGCCGATTCCCCCACATGACCGAGCGGATACCCAGCTACAACGAACTGCGCTGGTGGGACAACTTCGGCGAATACGCCTTCTGCACCAAGGTGCGGGCCGAGCAGTTGCGCGACGTCGGGGCCTGCCTGTCGCCGTTCAACGCCTTTCTGCTGCTTCAGGGGATCGAGACGCTGCCGTTGCGCATGGATGCCCACGTCGCCAACGCCCGGGCCGTGGCCGAGTGGCTCGATGCCGACGACCGGGTGGCGTGGGTGCTGTGGGCGGGACTGCCCGACCATCCGCAGCACGACCTGGCCCGCCGCTACCTGCCCAAGGGGCCGGGTGCCATCTTCACCTTCGGTGTGGTCGGCGGGCGCGCCGCCGGTGCCCGCTTCATCGAGTCGCTGCAGATGGTGTCGCATCTGGCCAATGTGGGTGATGCCAAGACGCTGGTGATCCACCCGGCCTCCACCACCCATCAGCAGCTCTCCGACGCCGAGCTGGAGGCGGGGGGCGTGTCACCGGACATGGTGCGCATATCGGTCGGGCTGGAGGATGTCGACGACATCATCTGGGACCTCGATCAGGCCCTCACCGCGGCAACTAAGGATCCAGATGGCTGAGCATCCCACCGTGGAGGGCTGGACGTCGCCGACCGCGCGCGGACGTCAGCGCATCCTCGACCGATCCCGCTCGGTGGCCGTTGTCGGCGCCTCGGCGAACCCGGCCCGCGCCAGCTACTTCGTCCTGACCTACCTGCTGTCGTCGTCCACCGACTTCGAGGTGTACCCGGTGAACCCCCGTGCCGCCGGGAGCGAGATCCTCGGCCGCCGGGTGTACCCGTCGCTCGCGGACTTGCCGGTCACGCCTGACATCGTCGACGTGTTCCGCCGCCCCGAAGACCTTCCCTCCGTCGCGGATGAGACCATCGCGGTGGGGGCTCCGGTCTTCTGGGCGCAACTCGGACTGTGGAGTGCGGAGGCGGCCCGCCGCTGTGCGGCGGCCGGGCTCGACGTGGTGATGGACCGGTGCCTCAAGATCGAGCACGCCCGTTTCCACGGCGGTCTGCACCTCGCCGGATTCGACACCGGCGTCATCTCCTCTCGCCGCAAGCTCCAGAATTGACCAAATTAGCCGGATTCTGTGCAAGAACCGTTGAATATTGGGTGATCTGCGCAAGAATGCTCGCGCAAATGCCCAGTTATACGCTATAGCCATCCCTCCCACAAGCCCGAATGGCCATCCAAGCGGGCGCGAACCGCACGGTTTCCCCTTTCCAGGGCAGGAACCGGTTCGCTAGGATCGTTCTTTCTCTCGATTCGGACGGGCATCCGATGAGATGAGGGGGAGGACCGATGGCACGAACCGTCACGTCGGCAATTGTCCAGGTGGCCTGGACCGGCGACAAGGAGTCGATGATCGAACTCCATGAGAAGTACGTGGCCGAGGCCGCCTCGGCCGGTGCCAAGGTCATGTGCTTCCAGGAGCTGTTCTACGGCCCCTACTTCTGCCAGGTGCAGGACACCGAGTTCTACTCCTACGCCGAAGCCATACCCGACGGTCCCACCACCAAGCGGTTCCAGGAGCTGGCGGCCAAGCACGAGATGGTGCTGGTGCTGCCCATGTACGAGAACGAGCAGGCCGGGTTCCTGTACAACACCGCCGCGGTCATCGACGCCGACGGCAGCTACCTGGGCAAGTACCGCAAGACCCACATCCCCCAGGTCAAGGGGTTCTGGGAGAAGTTCTACTTCCGTCCCGGGAACCTCGGCTACCCGGTGTTCGAGACCGCGGTGGGCACGGTCGGGGTGTACATCTGCTATGACCGCCACTTCCCCGAGGGCTGGCGAGCCCTCGGGCTGGCGGGCGCTGAGATCGTGTTCAACCCGTCAGCCACCAGCCGCGGCCTGTCCGCGTACCTGTGGCAGCTAGAGCAGACCTCAGCCGCGGTGGCCAACATGTACTTCGTCGGGGCCATCAATCGGGTGGGGATCGAGCCGCTCGGCGACAACGACTTCTACGGCACGTCGTACTTCGCCAACCCCAGGGGGCAGTTCGTGGACGGCACAGCGTCGGACCAGACCGAGGAGTTGGTCGTGCGCGACCTCGACCTCGACCAGATCGAGGAGGTCCGATCCCAGTGGGCCTTCTACCGGGACCGCCGCCCCGACGTCTACGGACCCCTGACCGAGCCATGAGGGCCCGTCGGTAGTTCGCACATCTTCCAGGCAACGGAAGGAGACGCAGATGGCAACGCTCATCAAGGGAGGCACCGTCGTCAGTTCAACCGGCGCGGATCCGTCAGAGGTGCTCATCGACGGCGAGCAGATCACCGCGGTCCTGCGCCCCGGCAGCGACATCGCGGCCGCGGCCGAGCAGGGGGCAGAGGTCATCGACGCCACCGGCAGGCTGGTGGTGCCCGGCGGCGTCGACGTCCACACCCATATGGAGCTGCCCTTCGGCGGGACGTTCGCCTCCGACACCTTCGAGACAGGCACCCGGGCCGCGGCCTGGGGCGGCACCACCACCATCGTGGACTTCGCGGTGCAGAAGACCGGCGAGAACGTCAGGGAGTGCGTCGACGCCTGGATGGCCAAGGCCGAGGGCAACTGCGCCGTCGACTACGGCTTCCACATGGTCATCGGGGGCGTCGACAACGACTCCCTCAAGGAGATGGACCTGCTGGTCAACGAGGGCATCACCAGCTTCAAGCTGTTCATGGCCTACCCCGGCGTGTTCCTGGCCGACGACGGCCAGATCCTGCGGGCCATGCAGCAGGCCGCGGGCAACGGCGGGCTCATCATGATGCACGCCGAGAACGGATTGGCCATCGACGTGCTGGCCGAGCAGGCCTTCGAGCGGGGCGAGATCAGCCCGGTCACCCACGGGTACGTACGCCGTAAGGAACTGGAGTCCGAGGCCACCCACCGGGCCATCCAGCTGGCCAAGGTGGGGGCGGCACCCCTCTACATCGTCCACCTGTCGGCCTCGGAGGCCCTCGAGCAGGTGGCCATGGCCCGCGACGCCGGCATGAACGTGTTCGCCGAGACCTGCCCGCAGTACCTGCACTTCAGCCTGGAGGAGCATCTGAACCGTCCCGGCTTCGAGGGGGCCGCCTACGTGTGCTCCACCCCTCTCCGGTCCCGGGCCGAGGGCCATCAGGACGATCTGTGGAGGGGGCTGCGCACCAACGACCTGGCCGTGGTGTCCACCGACCACTGCCCGTTCTGCATGAAGGAGCAGAAGGAGTTGGGTCTGAACGACTTCCGGGCCATCCCCAACGGCATCGGCGGCGTCGAGCACCGCATGGACATGATCTACCAGGGCGTGGTCACCGGCGAGATCGGCCTGGCCCGCTGGGTGGAACTGTGTGCCACCACGCCGGCCCGCATGATGGGCCTGTACCCCCGCAAGGGGATCATCGCTGCCGGCTCCGACGCCGACATCGTGATCTACGACCCCAACAAGCAGTGGACCATCAGCGTCGAGAACCACCACATGAACATGGACCACTCGGCCTATGAGGGCACCGAGGTGACCGGCCACGTGGACACGGTGTTCTCGCGGGGCAAGAGGGTCATCGACGACGGCCAGTACCTGGGCCGAGCCGGCGACGGCCAGTACCTGCCGAGAGGCCTGAGCCAGTACCTGATGTAGCTGGAGGGACGGCAGCCCGCACCCTCCGCACCACCTGACAACACGGGAGACGCCACGTGGAGACCATTCAGCATTTCATTGACGGAGCGACTTCGCCCTGCGAGTCCGGCCGGTCCCATCCGGTCTTCAATCCGGCTACCGGAGAGCAGGCTGCGGAGGTAGGGTTGGCCAGCGTCGAGGAGGTCGACGCGGCAGTGGCGTCGGCCCAGGCCGCCTTCGAGGAGTGGCGCCACACGTCGCTGGCAGCCCGCACGAAGCTGATGCACGCCTTCCGAAACCTGGTGGAGGCCAACGCAACCGAGATCGCCGCCCGGCTGACAGCCGAGCACGGCAAGGTCCAATCCGACGCGCTGGGCGAGGTCGCCAGGGGTCTGGAGAACATCGAGTTCGCCTGCGGCCTGGGTGACCTGCTCAAGGGCAGCTACAACTCCCAGGCTTCGGGCGGCATCGACGTGTACACGGTGCGTCAACCGTTGGGGGTGGTGGCCGGCATCACACCGTTCAACTTCCCGGCCATGGTGCCGCTGTGGATGATCCCCAACGCGGTGGCCTGCGGCAACACCTTCGTGCTCAAGCCCTCCGAGCGCGATCCGTCGGCGCCCCGTCTGGTCGCTGAGTTGGCGTTCGAGGCGGGATTCCCGCCTGGTGTGCTCAACGTCGTCAACGGCGACAAGGTGGCCGTGGACCGGTTGTTGACCCACCCTGATGTCGCGGCGGTGAGTTTTGTGGGGTCCACCCCCATCGCCCGCTACGTGTACGAGACGGGTACCTCCGCCGGCAAGCGGGTGCAGGCTCTCGCGGGGGCGAAGAACCACATGGTGGTGCTGCCCGACGCTGATCTGGACCTCGCGGCCGACGCGGCCGTGTCGGCCGCCTATGGCTCCGCGGGTGAGCGCTGCATGGCGGTGTCGGTGGTGGTGGCCGTGGGCGACGCCGGCGACCCGCTGGTGGATGCCATCAGGGTGCGCATTGACAAGCTCCGCATCGGACCCGGCGACGACCCCGACTCCGAGATGGGCCCCCTCATCACCCGCGAGCACCGCGACCGGGTGGCGAGCTATGTCGGAACCGGTGCCGACGAGGGTGCCACCGTGGTCATGGACGGCCGCGAGGCAGTCTTCGACAATGACGGGTTCTTCCTGGGCGTGTCACTGCTCGACAACGTCACCCCCGACATGACCGTGTACCAGGACGAGATCTTCGGGCCGGTGCTGTGCGTGGTGCGCTCCGACACCTACCACGACGCAGTGGAACTGATCGAGCAGAACCCGTGGGGCAACGGTGCGGCCATCTTCACCCGCGACGGGGGCGCGGCCCGGCAGTTCCAGCTCGACGCCGATGCGGGCATGGTGGGAATCAACGTCCCCATCCCGGTGCCGGTGGGATGCCACTCCTTCGGCGGCTGGAAGGACTCCCTCTTCGGCGACACCCACATGTACGGCCCCGAGGGCATCCACTTCTTCACTAAGGCAAAGGCGATCACCACCCGCTGGCCCGACCCGGCCGACAGCACCGTCGACCTCGGCTTTCCCCGAAACCGGTAAGCGGCACGGGCCATGGATTTTGGGGTTGTCTTGCAGACCGACCCGCCGGCATGGCGGGTGGTGGATCTGGCCCAGAAGGCCGAGACGTACGGGTTCTCGTACGGGTGGACATTCGACAGCCATGTGCTCTGGCAGGAGCCGTTCGTGATCTACAGCCAGATGCTGTCGGCCACGAACCGCATGACGGTCGGGCCGATGGTCACCAACCCGGGCACCCGCAACTGGACGGTCACCGCCTCGCTATTCGCCACCCTCAACGACATGTTCGGAAACCGCACCGTGTGCGGCATCGGCCGGGGCGACTCGGCCATGCGGGTGCTGGGCCACACTCCCACCAGCCTGGCCACGCTGGGCGAGTCCATGAAGGTCATCAAGGGCCTGGTCGAGGGCCGGGAGGTCGACTACAACGGCACCCGCCAGCAGTTCCCATGGTCCGCGGGCAGCCAGCTCGACATCTTGATGGCCGCCTACGGGCCGCGAGCCCTGAAGCTCTGCGGCGAGCAGGCGGACGGGTTCATCCTCCAGCTCGCCGATCCCCAGATCACTGAATGGACGATCGCCGCGGTGCGCCGGGCCGCGGCCGACGCGGGCCGTGACCCCGACCGGCTGTACATGTGCGTGGCCGCGCCGGCCTATGCGGGAGACAATCTGGCCCACCAGCGCGACCAGGTTCGCTGGTTCGGCGGCATGGTCGGCAACCATGTGGCCGACCTGGTGGACCGCTACGGCGACGCCGGAGGCGGCGTGCCCCAGGCCCTCACCGACTACATCAGGGGCCGGGAGGGCTACGACTACTCCGAGCACGGCAAGGCGGGAAACGTGCACACCGACTTCGTGCCCGACGACGTGATCGACCGATTCTGCATCCTCGGCGACGCCGACAACCACATAGCCCGTCTTCAGGAGCTGCGCGACCTGGGTGTCGACCAGTTCGCCATCTACCTGATGCACGACCAGAAGGACGAGACGCTCAACGCCTACGGCCAGCGGATCATCCCGGCGCTCAGGAACTGATCCCCGCCGTGAACTCCGAGTCTGGGTCGCCCGTTGAAGCCATGATTGCTTCTGCCAATCAGGGCTCGACTACCACCCAGGACTCGGCCGGGGCGGTCGACGATCCGATCGTCTTCGAGCAGTTGCTCCGCCTGCAGGCCGCCCGGGAACAGCGACGGGACCGGATGCGCAGAACCGGCCGGCAAGTGGTGGTGCTGACCCTCTTCATCTGCCTTCTGGGGTTGGCCTACAGCGCGTACAAGGTGGCGGGCACAGCCATTGACGACGCTCAATCCGGCTGGCCGGTCATCGGCTCGATCCTGCCCGAGTCCGACGACCTCAAGATGCCTCCATTCCTCGACATCGTGTCGGGGATCTTCGAGGAGCCGAGGGGCACCAACGAACCGTTCTGGTCGATTGTCGGCAAGGAGGCCGCCTTCACCCTGCGCGAGGCCGCCGTCGGGTTCGCCATCGGCGTGATCGTGGGCTTGAGCATCGCCATCGTGCTCACCACATCGGGGCGCCTGGAGCGCGCCCTCGTTCCCCACGTGATCGCCAGCCAGACCATCCCCCTCATCGCCATCGCGCCGATCATCGTGATCTGGGGCCGCAAGAGCTTCGACTTCCTGCCCTTCGAGTGGCAGGACTGGATGTCGGTGTCGATAATCGCCACCTACCTGACATTCTTCCCAGTGACGATCAACGGGCTGCGGGGACTGCAGTCCCCCCGGCCCGAGAACCTCGAGCTGATGGACTCCTACGCGGCCCGCTGGGTCCAGACCCTGTGGCGCCTGCGGCTGCCGGCCTCGCTGCCCTACCTGTTCGCCGCCTTCAAGATCGCAGCCACCGCCAGCGTTGTGGGGGCCATCGTCGGCGAGATATCCGCGGGCGTGAAGGGCGGGCTCGGCCGGCGAGTGCTACTCGAGGCCCAGCGCTACACCACCGGACCCGAGCGCCTCTACGTGGCGGTGCTCGGGGCGGCCGCGTTGGGAATATTCGTTTTCGCGGTCATCTCCTCGATCGAGTACGCCCTGGTCGGCCGCAAGGGTCGGGAGACGGTGACATGAACGAGACAGGCGCCCCGGCCGGCGCCCCACCGGTGGCTGTCGAGATCCGGGGCGCGTCCAAGATCTTCAATCCCGGGCGCCACAACGAGGTGAAGGCTCTCGAAGACATCGACCTTCACATCGACCAGGGCGACTTCGTCACCCTCATCGGGCCCTCCGGTTGCGGCAAGAGCACGCTGCTGCGCCTGATCGCAGCGCTCGTCGATTCCAGCGACGGCACCGTTCTCGTCAACGGCAAGACCGCGGACGCCGCCCGCCTCGACCGGGACTATTCGATGGTGTTCCAGAGGGCGGGCCTCTTCGAGTGGCGCAACGTCACGCGCAACATCGAGCTGCCGCTCGAGCTGATGGGCTGGAAGGCAGCCGACCGACGCCGCCGGTCCGCGGAGATGCTCGAACTGGTCAAGCTCACCGAGTTCGCCCGTCACCATCCCGCCGAACTCTCCGGGGGCATGCAGCAGCGCATCGCCATCGCCCGGGCGATGTCGTTCCACCCGCAGCTCTTGCTGATGGACGAACCGTTCGGCGCGCTCGACGAGATGACCCGCGAGCACATGCAGACCGAGCTGCTGCGTATCTGGTCCGAGACCCAGATAACCGTCGTGTTCGTCACCCACTCCATCCCTGAAGCGGTGTTCCTGTCCACCAAGGTGGCCGTGATGTCACCTCGCCCCGGGAGAATCGCGGCCCTGATCGACAACGATCTGGGACCGCGCAACGACTCGACCCGGGACGACCCCGCCTTCTTCGCCAACGTCACCGCAGTGCGAGACGCGCTGCGAGGAGGTCACTAGCCGTGACCGCGGCAAGGACGCTGCTGCGCTCGTGGCTGCCGCCGGTGGTGGCTGCGGTGGTGATCTTCGGCGGCTGGGAGGCAGTCCTGGCGATATTGCGCCCCGACGGCTTCGTGCTTCCGCCGCCCTCGGAGATCGGGAGCGCAGTCGCGGAGAACTTCGACGCCATCCTGACCGCCACCGGGGTCACCGGTTTCATCATCATCACCGGCCTGATCGCTGGAGTAGTGGTGGGAGCGACGTTCGCTCTGCTGGTCACTGCCTTCCGGGCCGCCAACGAGACACTCACTCCTTTGGCGGTGGCCGTCAATGCGGTGCCGATCATCGCGCTGGCCCCGATCTTCAACGCCTGGTTCGGGATCCTGTCGCCCCGCTCCAACCAGGCCGTGGTGGTGG
>JAGWAO010000064.1:0-9174 GCA_021296315.1 Acidimicrobiia bacterium
TCCTGGGCCTGGACCGGGATCCTGAGGCCCTACAGGCGGCGGCCGAGCGCCTCGCCCCCCACCGGCACCGCCTGACGCTGCACCACGCCACCTTCGATGCGCTCGGCGCGGTGCTCGACAGCATCGGGCAAGCCGAGATCTCGGCGTGCCTGTTCGATCTCGGGGTCAGTTCGCGGCAGCTCGACCGGCCCGAGCGCGGTTTCAGCTACCGGCTCGACGGCCCGCTCGACATGCGTATGGATCCAGCCGGCCCGGTCACCGCCGCCGACATCGTCAACGGCGCCGACGAGGGCAACCTCGCCAGCATCCTTCGCCGCAACGCCGACGAGCGGTTCGCCCGCCGCATTGCGGCCGCCATCGTCGCCCAACGACCGTTCGCCACTACCGCGCAGCTCTCCAGAGCGGTGGCCGCGGCCGTTCCCGCGCCGGCCCGCCGACGGTCCCATCCGGCCCGGCGCACCTTCCAGGCTCTCAGGATCGAGGTGAACGGAGAGTTGGAGATGCTCGAAGGAGCCCTCGTCGGCGCCATCGAGCGTTTGACCAGTTCCGGCCGCTGTGCCGTGCTGTCGTATCACTCCGGCGAGGACCGGATCGTCAAGTCGGTCTTCAGAGGGGCTGCTGGCGAGTTCCCGCCGCCACGGCCGGGCCTGCCTCCCGCCCCGGGCCCCCCGGCCACCGTCCGGCTCCTCTCTCGGCGGTCCCTCACCCCGACCGACTCGGAGAAGGCCGCCAACCACCGGGCGGGTTCGGCCCGGCTGCGGGCCGTGGAACGTATAACCCGTATAACCCAGAGGCCGAGCGGATAGGCGGGTAATCGTGGACACTGCGACGACGCGCTCAGCGAGGCCCCGGGCCCGAGCGGCCCGTGAGCGAAGCGAACGTGAGCGGGCAGCCGGGCCCGAGCGGCCCGTGAGCGAAGCGAACAAGAGCGGGAAGCACCACGCTGCGAGGCGAGATGACCTCACCGGCCGGCGCGGTCTCACCAGGGATGTTTGATGGCGCCTCGGGCTCAAGGGCGCGCCGCGCAGCCGGCAACGGGCACACCCCCGTCGCGGCCGGACGGGACCTGAAGGTTGCCGAAGCCCCCGCGGCCGGGCGCCGGTCCATCACCGATGTCGGCACCCTGCTGGCTCTGGGCATGTTCGCGGTGTGCCTGGCCCTAGCCGCGCTGCACGCCGTCCTCGTCGAGAACCAGGCCTCGCTGGACGATCTCATCGAGCGCAACCAGCAGAGTCGGGAGCGGATCGACCAGCTGCAGGCGCAGATCGCCTTCCTGGACTCTCCGGAGGGCCTGGCCGAGCACGCCCACTCGGTCGGTCTCGTGCCGGCCGCGGAGCTGGTTCTGCTGACCCCGGTCGGGTCCGGCCTGCTGCCGTCCCCTGTCGCGGACCCCTTCAGCCTCGAATTCTCCGGCTTCCAGCCGCCCAAAGCCGCCGACACCGCCAGTAGTGGCGGCGACACCCCGACCCCAGGAGTTCTCGCCCGAGGGAAGTCGGCCGGGTGACGCCACCCGGGCCGCGCTCCGACGCCTCCTCGCGGCATCCGAGCCGGTGGGGCTCCAGCGAGTCGGCTCGCCCCATGACTGGCCGCCAACTGGTGGGCCGGGGCCGCGTCGTGACCGTCCTGGTGATTCTGCTGCTCGCGCTGGGCGGCCTCGTCTACCGCATCGTCGACGTTCAGGCCACCCCCGACCCGCGGATCCTCGAAGACGTGATCATCCCCATCGGGGAGAACACCGTGCCCGCTCCCCGCGGCTCGGTGATCGACCGCAACGGCCGGACCATCGCGTTGTCGCTGCCGGCTGCGACGATCGTCTCGAATCCCCGCATCATCGGGGACCCCCACGGCGCGGCCGAAGCCCTGTCGGAGATCCTGGGGATGGAACCCTCCGAACTGCTTGAAGAGCTGCAGGGGGATGGCGCCTTCCGCTACATCGCGCGGCAGATCGATCCGGAGATCGGTGAACGGGTAGACAGCCTGGGGATCGTCGGCATCACGGTCATCTCCGAACCGCGGCGCGAGCACCCCAACGGCGACTGCTCAGCGCTTGCTGCGGTCGGACGGGTCAACATCGATCACATGGGTATGAGCGGCATCGAGGAGACGTACGACGAGCACCTGTCGGGCACTCCCGGCCGCGTGGTGAAGGAAGTCGGGGTGGACGGAACGACGATCCCCGGTGGTATGCAGGAGGTGACCGCGCCGACCGTGGGACACGACGTCGCGGTGACCCTGGACCGCAACATCCAGTTCCAGGCCGAGTCGATGCTGTTCGACGTGGTGGCCTCAGCGGGCGCATCGTCGGGTGTGGCCCTGGTCTCGCTCCCCGCCACCGGGGAGATAGTCGCGATGGCCAACGTGGCCCGCGGCTCCGACGGCATCGTCGACTGCACCCGCCAGAATCTCGCCGCCACCTGGACCTACGAGCCCGGTTCGGTGTTCAAGCCGGTGACCGCAGCCGCCGCGCTGACGAGCGGGGCGGTGATGGAGCACACGAAGATCGAAGTGCCGTCCTACCTCACCATCTGGGAGCATCGCTTCGAGGACACCCCCACCCATCCGGACGTGGAGTGGACTCCCGTCGAGATCGTCACCCGGTCGTCGAACATCGGAACCATCAAGATGGCCCAGATGACGGGGGAGGAGCGGCTGTACCAGACGATCCGCGCCTTCGGCTTCGGATCACGCACCGCGCTCGACTTCAAGGGCGAGTCGAAGGGGATCGTGCCCCCGCTGAGCCGCTGGAACGGGCTCAGCCTGCCCAACATGGCTATCGGCCAGGGGCTGGCGGTCACTCCCTTGCAGATGCTGCAGCTGTACAACACGATCGCCAACGACGGCGTGCGGGTGCCTCTGCGGCTCGTCGACGACGGTGCCCATGCGTCCGGGGAGGAGCGCCCGGCGCCGGTGCGCATACTCAGCTCGGACATGGCGTCGTCGCTGATGCGGATGCTGGAGTCGGTGGTGCTGGTCGGAACCGGCCGGGAGGCGGTCGTGGAGGGCTTCTCGGTGGCCGGCAAGACCGGCACCGCCTGGCAGCCCTGCGACGTCGGCTACAAGTGCGTGAACGAGCGGGACGAGCTGATCGGCCGTCACCACACCGCCACCTTCGCGGGGATCGTCAGCAATGACGACGGACCTGCCCTCGTCGTGCTCGTAGTCATCGACGAGCCCAAGGGCGACGTCATCTCAGGCGGGCGGCTGGCGGCGCCGGCCGTCAGCAGGATCGCCGAGTACGCGCTGCGCCAGCTGCGCATCCCGGCTGTGCTCGATGCCGGGACCGGACACCGGCGCAGAGCCGAGCCCGCCACGGCGCCGACGACGACTCTGCCCGACCCGGACGGGACCGACGGGTCGGGAAACACCGGACAGGACCGGACATGATCGGCCTGGGCGAGCTGTCGCGAGCGCTCGGCGCCGACATGGTCCTGCCCAGCAGCCCGAGCCATCGCCAGGACCGGTCGCAGGCAGCCTCGACGGCAGTGCACGACGTGGAGCACGACAGCCGGCTGGTGGGACCCGGCTCGCTGTTCGCGTGCATCCCCGGCCAGGCGCACGACGGCCACCGCTTCGCAGGCGACGCCGTGCGTGCCGGCGCGGTCGGGCTGCTCGCGGAGCGCCCCGTGCCCGCGGGCGTGCCCTGTCTGGTCGTCGAGTCCGCACGGGCCGCACTGGGGCCCGCGGCCGCAGCGGTGCACGGGCATCCCAGCCGGCGCCTCGACGTTGCCGGAGTCACCGGCACCAACGGCAAGACCACGACCGTTCGCCTCCTCGTCGGGCTGCTGCGGTCGGCCGGCACCGCCACGGACGAGATCGGCACGCTGACGGGGACGCTCACCACACCGGAGGCCACCGACCTGCAGCGCGCTCTGGCGCGGGCCTTGCGCGAGGGCGCGGGCGCGGCGGCCGTCGAGGTCTCCTCGCACGGACTCGTGCAGCACCGCTTGGACGGGTGCCGGTTCCGGGTGGCCGCGTTCACCAACCTCGGACGCGACCATCTCGACTACCACGGTTCGATGGAGGACTACTTCGCGGCGAAGGCCCGGCTGTTCACCAGCGAACTCGCCGATCGGGCCGTCGTGGACACGACCACCGAGTGGGGACGGCGCCTGGCCGGGGTGGCCGCCTCCGAGATCCCCGTCACCGAGGTGGACCAGCGCCAGATCGAGGTCATGGAAGCCGACACCCGGTCGAGCACGTTCTGCTGGCGGGGTCACGAGGTGACGCTGCCGCTGGCCGGAGCCTTCAACCGGGCCAACGCGGTGTTGGCCGCAGAGGCGGCTGTCGTGCTGGGCATGGAACCGGCCGACGCCGCGGCGGGCCTCGCCTCGGCTGCGCCGGTGCCCGGCCGGTTCGAGTCCGTCCAGGCCGGACAGGACTTCGCGGTCATCGTCGACTACGCCCACACTCCCGACGGGCTCGCGGCCGCGCTGCGAGCCGCTCGCAGCCTCACCGACGGCAGCCTCACGGTCGTGTTCGGCGCGGGCGGCGACCGGGACCGCGGCAAACGCCCCGAGATGGGCGCGGCCGCGGCAAGACTGGCGGACCGAGTGATAGTCACGAGCGACAACCCCCGCTCGGAGGATCCCGAGCAGATCATCTCCGAGATCGTCGACGGAATGGGACGCGCCCCCGACCGGCGCGACCCCGACCGGCGCCTGGCTCTCCGCCATGCGCTGTCCACCGCCGTCGGCGGCGATACGGTGCTGGTCGCCGGCAAGGGCCACGAGACCAGCCAGACGATCGGCAGCGAGCGGCTGGCGTTCGACGACCGGGCCGTGGTCTGTGAGGAGATCGCACGCCTGGCGGCCTGCGGCACGATGGGGGGCGAGCGGTGATCCGCCTGCTGCTGGCCGGCAGCATCGCCATGTTCGTGTCCCTGGTGGGATGCTGGATCCTCATCCGCCTGCTGGTGCGCTACGGCATCGGCCAGCCCATCCGCGACGACGGCCCGCAGGAGCATCGGCTGAAGTCGGGCACGCCCACGATGGGCGGCATTGCGGTGGTGTTCGCCGCTATCGCGGGATACGTCGTCAGCGACATCTTCGGCGGCATCTACACCCGGTCGGGCATCATCGTGATGCTCACCATCGCCGCGGCCGGCCTGGTGGGCCTGCTCGACGACTGGATCAAGGTCGTGGCGGCCCGCAACCTGGGCCTGAACAAGAGGACGAAGATCATCGGCCTGTTGGCCGTCGGCGCCGGTTTCGCCTGGGCCATGACGCAGTTCACGTCGGTTCACACCACCGTCTCGTTCACCCGGTTCGACTACCCGGGCCTCGAGTTGGGGCAGGTGGGCTGGTCGATCTGGGCAATCCTGCTCATCATCGCCACCACCAACGCGGTGAACCTGACCGACGGCCTCGACGGCCTGGCCGCAGGCGCCAGCGGGGTCGGCTACGGCGCGTTCATGATCATCGGCTTCTGGCAGTTCGACCACTACGACTCCTACCAGGTGGCGCACGCGCTCGACCTGGCCATCGTGAGCGCGGCCATGGTGGGGGCGATCATCGGATTCCTGTGGTGGAACGCCGCCCCGGCCCGGATTTTCATGGGCGACACCGGCTCGCTGGCGCTCGGCAGCGGGCTGGCCGCGCTGGCCCTGGCCACCAACACCCAGTTCCTGCTGCCCATCATCGGCGGCCTCTTCGTCATCGAGACCCTGTCGGTGATCGTCCAGATCGTCTCGTTCCGGGGCTTCGGCCGGCGGGTGTTCCGCATGGCGCCGTTGCACCACCACTTCGAGCTGCGGGGCTGGCCGGAGACCACGGTCATCATCCGCCTGTGGATCCTGTCGGGACTGTGCACCGGGCTGGGACTGGGACTGTTCTACGGCGATGCCGTCAGCTCCGGCATCGTGAACTCGATCTCGAGGCTCACGCCGTGAGGTGCACGGCCGCCGGCGCGATGGCCGAGGTGCCCCCGTCGCTGCTGCTCGCCGGATTCGGCGCGACCAACCGGGCGGTGGCCCGAGCCCTGCTGTCGAGGGGCCACGCGGTGACCGCCTTCGACGACGGGCCCGACGCAGCGACGGTGGCCGACGCCGAGGCCTTGGGTCTGGACCTGCAGATCGCACCCGCCGACCGCCGGCTCGACGAACTGGTAGGGGCCGCGGATGCCATGATCCCCACACCGGGGCTGCCCGAGCGCCACCGGGCCATGGCCGCAGCCCGGGCCGGCGGCGTGCCCACCGCCAGCGAGTTCGATCTGGCCCGAGCCTGGGACTCCCGGCCCATCGCGGCCGTGACCGGGACCAGCGGCAAGACGACCGTCACCGAGATGGTGGTGGCCGCGCTGCGGTGCTCGGGCCTGGAGGCAGCCGCGGCGGGCAACAACGACCTTCCCCTCGTCGCCGCCATCGAGGACACCGCAGCCGAGGTGTTCGTGGTCGAGGCGTCGTCGTTCCGCCTGGCCCACAGTCTCCGTTTCGAGCCCCGGGCCGCGTGCTGGCTCAACTTCGCGGCCGACCATCTCGACATCCACCGCGACCTGGACTCCTACGAGGCGGCCAAGGCCCGGCTGTGGCGATGGCTGCCGCCGGGCGCCACCGCGGTGGCCAACCGGCTCGACCCGACCGTCATGGCCCATGTGCGGAAGGACCGGGCCACCTGGACGTTCGCGCCGCATGGACCGGCCGACTGGCGACGCCGCGGCGACGTGCTGACCGGACCCTCGGGGCCGGTTGTGAGCGTTCGGGAGCTGCGCCGGGCCATGCCCCACGACGTCGCCAACGCCCTGGCCGCGGCGGCCACCGCCGCCGCGGTCGGCGCCACGGCGGAGGGAGTGGGCCAGGCCCTCCGCTCGTTCGAGCCGGGCGCTCACCGTGTCCAGAAGGTGGCCTCGATCGACGGCGTCACCTTCTACGACGACTCCAAGGCGACGACCCCCCACGCCACCGTCGCAGCCCTGCGGGGATTCGACGAGGCGGTGCTCATCGCGGGCGGGCGCAACAAGGGCCTCGACCTCAGCGGGCTGCTCGACGCCGTCGACCGCGTGAGCAGCGTCGTCGCCTTCGGCGAGGCTGCAGACGAGGTGGCCGAGGTCTTCGCGTCCGATCGGCCGGTGCGGGTCGCGGCCGACATGGGCGAGGCCGTCGAGCTGGCTGCCTCCGCCGCCGGTCCGGGATCCGCGGTGCTGCTCTCTCCCGCCTGCGCCTCCTTCGACCTGTACCCGAGCTACGCAGCCCGCGGCGACGACTAGGACCTGGCTCGCCGGTCCGGCTGCGAGGCGGTGCCGTCATGATCGCGACCAGATACTCCCAAGCCCGCCCGGCGGCGCGGCAGGAGGCCCGCCGCAGCCACCCGACCGCGAGAGTGGCCCCGAACGGCCGCGGTCCCCGTCCCCCGATAGGGCGCCGGACGGGACCGTTCCTGGTGCTCTTCCTGGCCGTGGCCGCGCTGGTGCTGCTCGGCCTGGTGATGGCACTGTCGGCTACGGCAGCTCCGAGCCTCTCCGGCACCGACTCGGCGTGGTCGCTGTTCAAGAGCCAGGCCATGTGGCTCGGCGTCGGCACGGTGGGCTTGCTCGTGCTGTTGCGGTTGGACTACCACCGCTGGCGGCGGCCCGCCGCGCTGGGCATGGGCGCCTGCCTGCTGCTGCTGGCCCTGACCGCTCTGCCCAGCGTGGGGCTGAGCGCCAACGGGGCCCGCCGCTGGCTCGGGACGGGCTCGATCGTCTTCCAGCCGTCGGAGGTGACCAAGCTCGCCTTCATCGTCTTCGTGGCCGAGCTGCTGTCCCGGCCCGAACGCCACATGGAGGACACCCGCGCCACCACGCAGCCGGTCCTCGCCATGACCGGAGTCGTAAGCGCCCTGCTGATGATGCAGCCCCATCTGGGAGCCTGCCTGCTGATCGCGGGCGTGGCCACCACGATGCTGTACTTCGCGGGCGCGCGGCTGTCCCACCTGGCGCTGGCCGGCGGTGCCGGGGCCACGCTGACCGCCCTGATGGTCGCCTACTCTCCCTGGCGCAGAGCCCGCGTGCTGGGCTTCCTCGACCCGTGGGAGGATCCGCTCGGCAACGGCTACCAGACCCTGCAGTCCCTGCATGCCCTGGCTGTCGGCGGCGTCGACGGGCTCGGGCTCGGCTCGGGCCGGGCCAAGTGGGGCTTCCTGCCGTACGCACACACCGACTTCATCTTCGCGGTGATAGGCGAGGAACTGGGCCTGGCGGGCTCGCTGTTCGTCGTGACGCTGTTCGTGGTGATCGCAGCGACCGGCCTCACCGTGGCGCTGCGGGCGCCGGACCGCTTCGGGATGCTCCTCGCGGTGGGCATCACGTCGTGGATCATCATGCAGGCCGTGCTGAACATCGGCGCCGCGGTCGCCGTCTTCCCGATCGTCGGGATCACGCTGCCATTGCTCTCGTTCGGCGGGACCTCGCTGGTGACGACCATGGCCGCGGTGGGGGTTCTGCTGAACGTGGCGAGGCAGATCCGATGAGCGCGCCCGCGTCCCGGAGGCGGGGAAGGTCGGGGGAGCGCCCCGGCTCGTCCTGGGCCGTGATCGCCGGCGGCGGGACGGCCGGCCACGTGCTGCCGGGAATCAGCATCGCCCAGCAGATCGTCGCCGGGGGCGCGCCCCGCGAGGCCGTGCACTTCGTCGGCAGCGCCCGCGGCGTCGAGACCCGCCTGGTGACCGAGGCCGGGTTCGAGCTGACGGCCCTGCCCGGGCGGGGCCTGCAGCGGCGACTGGCACTGTCCAATGTGACCGCGGCGATCGGGCTCCTACGGGCCTTCGCAGAGGCCCTGGTCGTGCTGCGGCGCCGCAGGCCCGCGGTCGTACTGGGCCTGGGCGGCTACGCGTCGGCGGCCTGCGGAGCGGCCGCGGCGCTGCTGCGGGTTCCGCTGGTGATAACCGAGCAGAACGCGGTTCCCGGCCTGGCCAACCGGCTGTTGAGCCGGTTCGCGACCGGCGCGGCCACTGCCTTCGAGGCAACCGACCTGCCCCGTGCCACCTGGACCGGCAACCCGGTGCGGACCGAGGTTCTGGCTGCGGACCGGACATCCGGCCGGGCGTCGGCCAGAGCCGCATTGGGGGTCGGCTCCGAACGCCGACTGGTGGCCGTCTTCGGAGGCTCGCTCGGCTCCCGCAGCATCAACGAGGCCGTAGCCGCCGCGTCGGAGATCTGGCACGACCGGGGCGACCTTCACATTCGCCACATCGCAGGGCGACG
>JAGWAO010000064.1:9207-14359 GCA_021296315.1 Acidimicrobiia bacterium
CTGGGCTACGACCTGATCGCCTACGAGGACGACATGGCGACGGTCTACGCGGCCGCCGACATCGTCGTGAGCCGCTCCGGCGCCACCACCGTCGCCGAGTTGGCGGCGGCAGGCGTGCCAGCGGTGCTCGTTCCGCTGCCGGGAGCGCCCGGCGACCATCAGACGGCCAACGCCCGTCGGCTCGTCGAAGCGGGTGGGGCGGTCATCGTCAGCGACGCCGAACTCGACGGGACCCGGCTCGCGGCAGAGGTCGACACACTGCTGGATGATCCCGACCGCCTCAGTGCCATGGCCGGCGCGGCCACGGCGCTGGCCCGGCCCGATGCAGCCCGAGCCGTCGTGGATCTCATCGAGCGCTGCGCTCTTCGCCCGCAGCCCCGCGAACAGGAGGCCGCTCCGTGAGAGCCGTCGACCTCTCCACCCCCCGGGCCATCCACGTGGTCGGTGCAGGCGGGGCGGGTATGGGGGCCATCGCGTCGGTGCTGCGGTCGATGGGCCACCGGGTGTCGGGATCGGACCTGCGCGACGGGCCTGTCGTGGCCCGGCTGCAGGCGGAGGGAGTGCCGGTCGCCATCGGCCACGATCCCGCCAACCTCGGCGACGCCAGCCTGGTCGCCATCTCCTCGGCCATCCACGACAGCAATCCCGAGGTTCGGGCGGCCGAAGCACGCGGCGTTCCCGTCGTGCGGCGCAGCGACATCCTGCCCGCCATCGCCTCCCACCGCCGAACGATCGCGGTGGCGGGCACCCACGGCAAGACCACCACAAGCTCGATGCTGGCGCTGGTGCTGCGCGACGCCGGGCTCAACCCCTCGTTCATCATCGGCGGAGACGTCAACGAGATCGGCACCGGGGCGATGTGGGACGCCGGCGAGTGGTTCGTGCTGGAGGCCGACGAGAGCGACCGAACGTTCCTGGCCATCGACGCCGAGGTGGCCGTGGTGACCAGCATCGAACCCGACCACCTCGAGACCTACGACGGCGCGCCGTCTGCTCTCGTCGATGCCTTCGGCGAGTTCCTGGCCGCGGCCCGCCACCGGGTGGTGTGCGCCGACGACCCGGTGGCCGCTCGGGTCGGCGCAGCCACCGGAGCCACGACCTACGGCACCAGCCCAGACGCCGACTACCGCATGAGCGACGTGTCGCTGCAGATGCCGGAGTCGGCTTTCGACCTGTACGAGGGTCAGAGGCGGCTGGGGCGCCTCACGCTGCCGACGCCGGGCCTGCACAACGCCCGCAACGCGGCCGCAGCGGTGGTGGCCGCGATCGTGGCGGGTGCCCCATTCGAGGACGCGGCCCGCGCACTGGCCCGCTTCGGGGGCGTGGCCAGGCGCTTCGAGTTCCGCGGCGACTCTTCCGGCGTGACCTTCGTCGATGACTACGCCCACCTTCCCAGCGAGGTCGCGGCGGCCCTCGACGCGGCCCGCACCGGGGCATGGCGCCGGGTGGTGTGCGTCTTCCAGCCGCACCGCTACAGCCGGGTGTCGTCAATCGGCGCCGACTTCGCGCACTCCTTCACCGGCGCAGACCACCTGGTGCTAACCGGGATCTACCCGTCGGGCGAAGCCCCGCGGCCCGGTGTGACCTCCAAGATCGTGCTCGACGCCGTGCTCGACGCCCATCCGTGGTCCTCGGTGACGTGGCTGCCCCGGCTCGACGAGGTCGCCGACTGGCTGGTGGGCCGGCTGCGTCCCGGCGACCTCTGCCTGACGCTCGGCGCCGGGGACCTGACTTCGGTGCCCGACGTCGTGATCGAGCGCCTCGAGTCTGCCCGCACCACCGGCCGCGAGCCCGAGCCCGCGGGGGCGCAGCGTTGACCGCCGCCGTCCGGGACCTGCTCGCCGACGTGGACCGGCGGCTGACCGACTCGCAGCTCGCGCCGTCGGTGAGGCGGGACTACCCCCTGGCGGCCCACACCACCTACCGGGTGGGCGGGCCGGCCCGGCTCTTCGTGACCGTCAATGATGGTGCCGGACTCGCCACGCTGGCATCGATCGTGGCCGACTCGTCCGCGGCGGGCGGGCCACCTCCGGTGCTGGTCGTGGGACGGGGCTCCAACCTGCTGGTCGCCGACCGCGGCTTCGACGGCCTCGCGGTGGCCCTCGGCAGCGGGCTGGCAACCTTCGAGATCGACGCGGCCACGGTCACCGCATCCGGCGGGGCCCTGCTTCCGGTGTTGGCCCGAGCCTCGGCCGACGCCGGCCTGACCGGCTTCGAATGGGCTGTCGGCGTGCCCGGGACCGCCGGGGGCGCAGTGCGGATGAACGCGGGCGGTCACGGCTCGGACATGTCCGAGTCGCTCTTGGAGGCGGTCGTGGTCGACCTGCACCGCGGGGGCTCCACGGCGCTCCGCGCCGAGGAGCTGAACCTCGGCTACCGCTCGAGCAGCATCGCCAAGCACCAGGTGGTGACGTCCATCAAGCTCCAGTTGAAGTTCGGAGACCGGCAGGCCGCTCGAGCCGAGTTGGCTGAGATCGTCCAGTGGCGGAGAGCCAACCAGCCCGGAGGCCGCAATGCAGGGTCGGTGTTCACCAACCCCGAAAACGCCGCGGCGGGCGCCCTGATCGAGTCTGCGGGCGCCAAGGGACTCCGGATCGGTTCTGCGGAGGTCTCGCCCAAGCATGCGAACTTCATCCAGTCCGACGAGGGAGGGTGCGCAGCCGACATCGTCGAAGTGATGAGAGAGGTGCGCCGGCTGGTGACGGCCGAGCACGGTGTGGACCTGGCGATGGAGACCCACCTCGTGGGCTTCGAGCCCTGGGAGTTGCCGTGAGCAGCGCAACCGTAGCCGTGGACCCGCGCATGAAGGCGCGCCGCACCGCAGTGCTGCGGGCGCAAGGGCGCCGGCGCCTCCATATCCTCACCGCCCTGGCCGCCGTAGCGCTGGTGGCCGGGCTCTCCTTCGGCATCAGCCGCACGCCTCTGATGGACGTGGACCGGATCTCGATCGACGGAGGCGGAGCTCGATCCGCCGAGATCCTGGAGAGATCGGGCTTCTCCACAGAGGTGCCGATGCTCTCGTTGGACCTGGACAGGGCCGAGAGGTCCATCACCTCGCTGCCCTGGGTGAGGTCCGCCCGGGTCCGGCGGGACTGGCCGGGCACGGTGCGCATCACGGTCGAACCCCGCGTGCCGGTGGCCGAGGTTCCCGCGGTCGGGGACCGCACCGTGCTGATCGACGCCCACGGGTATGCCGTCGACTGGGCGCCGGCCTCGGCTGAGCCGGGCGGACTTCCCCGCGTCGCCGTGCCGTTCACCGGCCGGCTCGGCGACATCCACACCACCGCGGACGGGCCCCTGGCCGTGGTCGCGGCGATGCCCGACGATCTGCGCGCCTGGGTCAGCGCGGTGACCCTCGATCCCGACAACGGGCAGATGGGGCTGCAACTGATCGGCGGAGCCAAGGTGGTGCTCGGCGAGCAGAACCTCCTGGACGACAAGATCAGCGCAGTGCGAGCCGTGCTCGCAGGCAGCGAACTCGATTGCATCACCGAAATCGACGTGATCATGCCCGACATCTCCACCGTAACCCGCCACCAGCCGTGCCTACCCCGCGGGTGAGGCTGAGGCTTACCCGCGGGTGAGGTTGAGGCTTGGCGGCACCGCCGTGACCCGTCATCGGGCATGCGGGCTCTAAGATGCAGTGATCGCGAGCCAGGGAGGTTCAACACGGTGATGGCCGACTCTCACAACTACATCGCCGTCATCCGGGTGGTCGGAGTCGGAGGCGGGGGCGTCAACGCCGTCAACCGGATGATCGATGCGGGCCTGCGGGGCGTGGAGTTCATCGCGGCCAACACCGACGCCCAAGCCCTCGGCATGAGCGACGCGGACCTGAGGATCGACATCGGGAAGAACCTGACTCGCGGCCTGGGCGCGGGCAGCGATCCCGAGATCGGAAGGCAGGCGGCCGAGGAGCACGTCGACGAGATACGAGAGGCCCTCAACGGATCCGACATGGTGTTCATCACCGCCGGCAAGGGCGGCGGGACGGGCACCGGTGCCGCTCCGGTGGTGGCCGAGGTGGCCAAGAGCCTGGGCGCGCTCACCATCGGCGTAGTCACCCGGCCGTTCAGCTTCGAGGGGTCCCGTCGCTCGGTTCAGGCCGAGGAGGGGATACAGCGTCTCAAGGAGAAGGTCGACACCTTGATCGTCATCCCCAACGACCGGCTCATCGCCATCGCCGACGAGAAGACCTCCATGCTCAACGCGTTCCGCATGGCCGACGAGGTGCTGATGCAGGGGGTCGGGGGCATCACCAACCTGATCACTACACCGGGGCTCATCAACGTCGACTTCGCCGATGTTCGCACGGTGCTGACCGAGGCCGGCAGCGCCCTGATGGGCGTCGGGTCGGCCAGCGGCGAGGGGCGGGCGGTGGCCGCGGCCCGCGGCGCCATATCGAGCCCGCTGCTCGAGTCGTCGATCGACCGGTCCCAGGGCCTCCTGCTCAACATCTCGGGCTCACCGAGCCTGGGCCTGATGGAGGTGAACGAGGCAGCCGAGGTGGTGCACTCGGTCGCGCACCAGGACGCCAACATCATCTTCGGGACGGTGATCGACGACGCGCTCGGAGACGAGGTGCGGGTGACCGTCATCGCCGCGGGGTTCGAGAGCGACCGGCAGAGCTACACCGGGAGGGACCGCCGCGTCCGCCGGGACCGCAGGCAGACCGCGAGGACGGCCGAGGAGGACATGCAGATCGCCGACGTGTTCGCCACGACCGAGCATCCCGACGCGCCCGGCGGGCTCGACCTCAACGACGAGTTCGATGTGCCCGACTTCCTGAGATGATCGCGCCGCCGGTCCAGCCCCCCTCGGCCCGTCCAGCTGCGTGATCGAGAGGGTGGTGCCGGCGGGCGACGGATGGCTCGCCAGGGTGCGCTGCTCACAGACATTCGAGATCACAACGGCGGGTCCGGCGCCGGGGGCGCCGCGTCCCTCGAGCGGCGGCGCCAGAGGCTGATGAGCGGCCGCTGGACCTGGCTCAGACAGGTGCACGGCGCCGACGTGGCATTCATCACCGAGCCCGGCGGCTGTGCGGGGGCGGTGGCCGACGGAGCGGTCACGGCTGTGCCCGAGGCGGTACTCGCCCTGCACACCGCCGACTGCGCTCCGGTGGTCGTCGTCGGAGGCGGCGCGCTGGGCGTGG
>JAGWAO010000015.1 GCA_021296315.1 Acidimicrobiia bacterium
GCCGACGATCTCCATGATCTCGGTGGTGATGGCGTCCTGGCGGGCCTGGTTCATGGCCCGCGACAGCTTGGTGATCAGCTCCTCGGCGTTGTCGGTGGCCGCCTTCATGGCCCGCTGCCGGCTGGCGTGCTCGGAGGCGGCCGCATCCAGCAGCGCACCGTAGAGCCGGGCCTCGGTGTAGCGGGGCAGCAGCGCCTCCAGCACCGCCTCGGGTGACGGCTCGAACTCGAAGCTCCCCTCCCGACCCGAGCCTGAGCCCTCCGTGGCCATCACCTCGGTGTCGACCAGGGGCAGGAAGCGCCGCACGACCACCCGCTGGGTGCCAATCGACACGAACTCCGTGTAGATCAACTCCACCTGGTCGACGGCCTCCGACAGGAACGACTCGCTGACCGTCTCCGCGATCCGGCGGGCGTCGTCATAGGACGGGTTGTCGCTGAACCCCGACATGGCGTTGTCGATGCGGTAGTTGCGGAAGCGGAAGTAGCTGGCCGACTTGCGGCCCACGCAGCACAGCGAATAGCCCTTGCCCTCCGACATGTGGGCCATGACCTGGCGCTCCGCGGTGCGGATGACCGATGTGTTGTAGGCCCCGGCCAGACCGCGGTCGCCGGTGATGATGATGACCCCGACGTTGCGCATCTCGGGCGCCTGCCGCAGCAGGGGATGGTCGACCTCGGCCCCACCGGCGGCCAGGTCCTCGATCACGCTGGCGATCAACCGGGCGTAGGGCCGGGCCGCGTTGGCCCTCTGCATGGCCTTCACGACCCGGGTGGCCGCGATCAGCTCCATGGCGCGGGTGATCTTCTTGGTGGACTGGATGCTGCCGATGCGCCGGCGCAACTCCCGTTCTTTGCCTCCAGGCACGGCTAGGCCTCAGTCCCTCAGCGCCTCTAGCCCTCGTCCCGGCTCAAGTCCTCTTCGGGCAGGGTCGTCTCCGCGTCGACCATAGTGGCCTGCTCCTCGCCCTGCTCGGTCGCCTCGGGCGCCTGCCCCGCGGCGGCGTCCGAGGTCTCGAACTGCTCGGCGAAGGCCTTGACCCGGGCGTCGAAGTCGTCGGTGTCGGAGATGGCCCCGCTGTCGCGGACCTCGGACAGCGTCGCGGCCTCGCGGGTTCGGAACCAGTCGAGCAGCTCGCTCTCGAAGCGTCGCACATCGCCGATCGGAACATCGTCGAGGTAGCCGTGGGTGCCGGCGTAGATCGACACCACCTGCTCCTCCACTGGAAGCGGGCTGTTGACCCCCTGCTTGAGCAACTCGGTGAGGCGGTAGCCCCGCTCGAGCTGGGCCTTGGACACTGCGTCGAGGTCGGAGCCGAAGGCGGCGAAGGCCTCGAGCTCCCGGAACTGCTGCAGGTCGCCCTTGAGGGTGCCCACCGCGGTCTTCATGGCCTTCACCTGGGCCGCGCCGCCCACCCGGCTGACCGAGATGCCCACGTCCACCGCGGGGCGGATTCCCGACTTGAACAGGTCGTCCTGAAGGAATATCTGGCCGTCGGTGATGGAGATCACGTTGGTGGGAATGTACGCCGAGACGTCGCCGGCCTTGGTCTCGATCACCGGCAGCGCGGTCAGCGAGCCCGCGCCGCGCTCGTCACTGAGCTTGGCCGCCCGCTCCAGCAGGCGGCTGTGAAGGTAGAACACGTCGCCGGGATAGGCCTCACGCCCCGGCGGCCGCCGCAGCAGCAGCGACACCTGGCGGTAGGCCTCGGCCTGCTTGGACAGGTCGTCGTAGATGACCAGGGCGTGCTCACCGTTCTCCATCCAATGCTGGCCCATGGCGCACCCGGCGTAGGGGGCCAGGTACTTGTAGGGCGCCGGGTCCGACGCCGGGGCCACCACCACCACCGTGTAGTCCATGGCCCCCAACTCGTCGAGGGTGGCCACCGCCTGGGCCACGGTGGAAGCCTTCTGGCCGATGGCCACGTAGATGCACTTCAGGTCGAGGCCGCGCTGGTTCAGGATGGTGTCGAGCGCGATGGTGGTCTTGCCCGTCTTGCGGTCGCCGATGATCAACTCGCGCTGGCCCCGGCCGATGGGGATGAGAGAGTCGATGGACTTGATGCCGGTCTGCATCGGCTCGTGCACCGGCTTGCGGCCCGTGATTCCAGGCGCCTGGATCTCCATGCGCCTCGGGATCGGGTTGGACAGCGGGCCCTTGCCGTCGACCGGCTCGCCCAGCGGATTGACTACCCGGCCGAGCAGGCCGTCGCCCACCGGGATCGACAGGATGTCGCCGGTGGCCTGCACCGGCTGGCCCTCCTCGATGCCCTCCACATCGCCGAGGACCACCGCGCCGATGGAGGTCTCGTCGAGGTTCAGCGCCAGGCCGACGACGCCGTTGGCGAAGCGCAGCATCTCGTTGACGGCCGCGTCGGGCAGCCCGGACACCCGGGCGATGCCGTCGCCCACCTCTAGCACGCGGCCTACCGTCGACTGCTCCAGCGCAGGGGTGAATCCCTCGAGGTTCTGGCGGATGGCGGCCGCGATGTCCGCGGTGTTGATCGTTAGTTGTGCAGTGTCACTCATGTTGGGTCACTCAATCTCCTGGGGCCCGGCGCGCTCATTCCCGCTCTTGTTCGCTCCGCTCACGGGCCGCTCGGGCCACGGCCTCGCTAGGCGCCTGCCGTCCTCGCTAATGGGTCGCTCCTTGTCCGCTCGGCCTCTCAACCGAGGCCGCTTCGCATCTGCTGCAGGCGGCTGCGCACGCTGCCGTCGATCACGTCGTCGCCGATCTCGGTGACCACCCCGCCGACCACGTTGGGATCGACGATGGCCTGGATCTCGACATCGAGTCCCGAAGAGGCCTTGATGGCTGCGGCCAGCCGGGCCCGCTGCTCGCTCGACAACTCCACCGCGCTGCGCACACGGGCTACTCGCCGGTTGCGTCCGGCTGCGGCCCGGTCGATGGCGGCGTCGATGATCTCGGCGATTTCGCCGCCCCGGCCCGCGCCGACCACCAGTGACACCAGCGCCGCGGTGGTGGGCAGGGCCCGACCTCCGAGCAGGTCGTCGGTGATCCGCAGCCGTCGCTCCACGTCGATAACCGGATCAGCCAGCGTCGACTTCAGCTCCTCGCTGTGGCGCAGGGCCTCGGCGAAACGGGAAAGCTCGTCCTCGACCTCGGGTTGGTCGCCCTCAGCCCGGGCCACGGCCAGAACGGCATCGGCGTAGCCGCTGATGCGGTCCGAAGCAGACTGGTCGGCCATCGCTCAGGTCCTGCCGATGGCCCGGATGTCAGCACACTGCGGGTTCGGGGCTGCTGATGACACCGTTCAGTTCCCGTCCCCGTTGCTGCCTGCGCTGGCCACCTCGTCGATGTAGCCATCGATCAGGGAGCGGTGCACATCAGCGTCGAGGCTGGCGCCGACTACTCGCTCGGCCGCGCCCACTGCGATGGCAGCTACGTCGGTGCGCAGGTCGTCGATGGCCTGGCGGCGGCTCGACTCGATGTCGGCCGCGGCTCGGGCTCGCTGCTCGGCGATGTCGGCCTCGGCTCGGGCCTGGAGATCCTGCCTGAGCTGGTCGGCTTGGCCCCTGGCCTCGTCGATGATGGCGGCTGCCGCCGTCTTGGCCTCGGCCAGTTGGGCCTCGTACTCGGACTTGGTGCGCAGGGCGTCGGCCTTGGCCGTGTCGGCCGCGTCGAGGTCGCCCCGGATCTTCTCGGAGCGGGCGTCCATGGCCCGCTTGACGGCGGGGAAGCCCTTCCACCACATGAACGCGAACAGGATCACGAAGGCGAGGCCGCCCCAGATGATCTCGTCGAGTTCGGGAAGGATGGGGCTCGGCGCCTCGACGCAGCCCTCCAGGTCTTCCTCGAAGGCCTTGAAGGCTTTCTCGTCCGCTTCGAGGGCGCCGAGGCTGCCGTATTCGTCCTCGGCGTGGTGCACCTGCTCGATGACGCAGCCGCCGATCGTCTCGCCCGCGGCCCACGCCGGCCCGGCCGCGGCGAGCGACAGCCCGCCCGCCACTCCGGCGACGGCAAGCAGCCTTAGGGTCGTTCTTGGCAACAGGATGAAGACCACGAACCCGATAAGGGCCAGCGCCTCGGTGAAGGCGATTCCGAGGAACATCGTGGTCCGGACCATGCCGGCGGACTCGGGCTGGCGGGCCATTGACGAGATGGCGTTGCCGACCACGATGCCGATGCCCACGCCGGGGCCGACCGCGGCCAGGCCGTATCCGAGGCCGGCACCGATGGCCTTGAGCCCTTCGACGAACTCGCCGGGAGCGGTCTGTGCGAGAAGACTTAGCACTTGCTTTCTCCTGTGGTTTGGTGACTGGTTGGATGAGTGGTTGATCGGGTTGGTTGATCGAACAGGCGGCTAGTGCGCGGGGTGCATGGAGCCGCCGATGTAGACCGCGGTGAGGATGGTGAAGATGAAGGCCTGCAGGAACGAGACCAGGATCTCGAAGGCGGTCATCAGGATGAGCATCACGAAGGGTAGGGCCGCAGGCACGTAGAAGAACTCCCACAGCGTGGCCGAAAGGATGGCGAAGGTGACCAGCAGAAGATGCCCCGCCACCATGTTGGCCCAGAGCCGGACGGCCAGCGAGAAGGGCCGCACCACGAAGGTGGAGACCAGATGGATCGGCGTGACGATCACGTAGAGGATCTTGGGGACTCCCGGCGGGAACAGTTCGTTCTTCAGGTAGCCGAACGGGCCCTGGCTCTTGACGCCGACCACGTTGTAGATCACCCACACGAGCAGGGCGAGGGTGATGGGCATGGCCATGCGGCTGTTGGCCGGGAACTGGATGAACGGGATGATCTCGGTGATGTTCGAGAACAGGATGAAGAAGAACATCGAGGTCAGGAAGGGCATGAACTTCCTGCCGTCGGGACCGATGGTCTGCATCACCACCGAGTTCTCGATGAAGTTCACCCCCGACTCGGCCACATGCTGCACGCCGGCCGGGACCAGCGACTCCCGGGGACGACCGGCCAGTCCGAACAGCACCATGGTGGCTGCGGTCGCGGCCAGATAGATGAGGACGGTCTTATTGACGGCCAGCGGCGTGCCGTCGAGCCAGATGGTGGGCCAGTCGAACAGGTGGCTTACCGGCGGGAACTCGAGAGCGAGGATGCTCATGCCGGAGTCTCCGATCGGGTCCGAGCCGGCTTGAGACCCGGGAAGGCCAGCGAGGCCGAGACGTGACGGGCCTCGACGATCAGCAGGCCCAGGTGAGTGACGAGCAGGCTCACTGCGAAGGGCAGCAGCTCGAACCAGTCGTGGTGGCGGACGGGCAGCACAGCGGCGGTGACGATACCGAGGCGGACGACGTAACCGCCCATCGCCGCGGCCATCATCGCCGAGGGCCCCATGCGGGCCCCCCAACCGATGGCGGCTGCGCCCAGCACGAAGTTGACCAGCACCAGCGCCAGGGCCAGGCCGACCGAGAGCGCCCCGGTCCATCCCCACCCGATCGCGCCGCCGACCAGCAGCGGCACCGCGAACACCACGGAGCGACGCACCATGTCGCGAGCCACGGCCTGCTCGGGCGCGGCCGGTGCTTCCAGCGAGGCGGGCGTATCCGGCTCGACGACCGGGGCTGCGTCAGAGGCAGTGCTCATGGCGGGCCGGAATCCGCAGGATCGGGACTGCCATAGGCGGCCCGGCGGTTCTCGAGGGCCTCGTCCATTGATGTGCCGTAGGCGCGGGCGAAGCTCCATACCTGATAGCCGAAGACCACCACTACCAGCACCAGGGTCACCAGCGGGAACGTGCCCAGGCGGCCGTCGACGAGCCAGCCGCCGAAACCGAAGATGGCAGGGGTGGCGATCATCTCGAACGCCTTGGCCAGCGCGTCGCCCGCACCGGCGCGGATCTCGGCCGCGCCAGCGCGAGGATTCCCCTCGGTGTGGTCCATCGTCGACGGTGCCCGCGGACCCTGCGATGTCTACTCGCGGCCCTTGCGGCGGCCGTAACGACGCTCGAAACGCTCCACCCGACCCGCAGTGTCGACGATCTGCATCGTCCCGGTGAAGAACGGGTGGCTTGCGCTCGAGATCTCCACCTTCGCCAGCGGGTAGGTGTTGCCGTCGGACCACTCGATGGTGTCGCTGGTGGCGATGGTGGAACGGGTGAGGAACGAAGTGCCGGCGGACTGGTCGGAGAAGACAACCAGCCGGTACTCGGGGTGAATGTCAGTCTTCATCGGGGCACCAGTCTGTAAGTCGGACGGGCCGGTCACAACCCCCGCGGCAACGAACTTTGGCCTAGTCCCGTTTCAAGTCGGGATCAGCGCAGCAACTCTGCATTGGAGGGGGTGCTGCGGAGCTTGGAGAGCGCCGTTTCCAGAGCCTCTACCACAGCTCCCGGGTCGCCGTCCGCCGAGCCGTCGGTGAAGCTGCGCCGCAGTTGCTGGAGGGCCTGCACTTCATCTGCATCGAGAAAGCGTTCCTCGTCGCGCGACACGGAGGCGGTTATGTCGATGGCCGGGAACAGCCCGAGTTGCGCGGCCCACCGGTCGAGGCAGACCTCGGTGTTGGCCGTGCCCACGAACTCGTCGCACAGGACGCCCGGCAGCGAGCTCGATCCGTCCGAGACGAGGGAGGCGACCATCGTCAGCGAGCCTCTCTCGGAGACGTTGCGGCCCGCGCCAAAGAGCTTCTTGGGCATGTGCACGGCGCCGCTCTCGACGTTGCCGCTGTAGGCCCGTCCCGCGTTGGAGAGCGCAGCGTTGTAAGCCTGGGCCAGGGAGGTGAGGCTGTCGAGCACCATCGCGACATTCTGCCCGGACTCGACGAGGCGCTTGACCCGCTCGACGGTCATCTCGGCCGTCTGAACGTGCTCCTCTGGAGTCTGGTCGAACGACGTGGCGGCGACATCGCCGTGGCGCACGCAGCGCTGCACCTCCGTGATGTCCTCGGGCCGCTGGTCGAGGAAGAGCCCCATCACGAAGATGTCGGGCTCGTTCGTCTCGATAGCGGAGATCAGGGAGGTGAGCACCTCGGAGATTCCAGATCGCCGGGGCCCCCTCACCAGGACTCGCTGGCCGACGCCGATGGGCGCCACCAGGTCGATGAGCCGAGCCGCGATCGCGTCGGGATCCTCGGGCTGCTCGAGCGTCAAGCGGCGTACCGCGTGGATCGGTGTCAGGTTCTCGAACACCGGACGATCCGACAACTCGGCCGGTCCGCCGTTGATCGACTCCAGCGTCAGCAGGGCGGGGTTCTTCTCAGCCCGGTTAGCGGGCCGGGACGTGCCCGTCAGGTGGTCGCCGCGGCGCAGGCCGTACTGGCGGATCGTCTTGACCGGCACGTAGGCGTCGTTGCGGTTCGGCAGGCAGCCGTCCACCCTCAGGAAGCCGTAGCCCTCGTCGCGCAGGTCGAGACGGCCCGAGACCGCAACCGGATCGCCGTCCCAGCTGTCGTCGCGGTCACGATCCCGGTCGCGGTTGCGGCGGCGACGGCGACGATTGCCCGGATCTACCTCTTCCTCGGCGCGATCCGGGGTGCGCTGCTCATCGCGGTGATTCGCGGTCGTGCCGTTGCCGGTGTCGTCGTTCTGCCCACCGTCGCTCCCGGCGGCCGGGGCGTCGGAGTTGGGGCGGGCCGCTGGGTTGGACTCTTCGGAACCAGCCGGGGCGGCTTCATCGGACGCGGCCACCGATCCGGCGCCTGCCGGCTGCGTGATCCTGGCACCGTCGGCAGTCAGATCGATGATCAGTTGGATGATCTCGTCCTTGCGGGCCCGGCTGGAGGGTTTGGCTCCCAGTGCCGCGGCGATCTGATTGAGTTCGCCACGATCTTTGCGTTGCAGCGTGGACCGCCGCATCTCGGTCGCTTCCACGGATGAATTCCCCGGTTGTCGGATTCAGGTATCCCGGCTCGGCGAAGCGACGCATCACGAGCCGGAGCACAGCCGTCACGCCGAAGGCGCGCGCCGATGCGATGAAGGCTACGCACCAGACGGGGGTGACCGCAACCAGTGGTCGGCCATTGCTCGGCCGGGCAGCCGGCTACGGCAGCAACAAGCGGCGCGCTCAGTCTCTTCGCACCGACCGGACGAAGTCCTTGACCGCATCCACGCGGTTGGGCAGCGAGGTGCAGCGCTCAGGCCGGTCTGCCACCGCCGCCAGAGCCGGAGGCGGCTCCGGCGTGCGTCCGGTGGCGCGCGCCACCGCCTCGGGGAACTTGGCCGGGTGGGCCGTGGCCAGCGACACGACCAGCTCTTGTGGCCGGCGGCAGCGCTGGGCCACCCCCACCCCGACGGCGGTGTGGGGGTCGATCAACATCTGCGACCCCGCGTGGACGCGGCCCATCACGTCGAGGGTCTCGGGGTCGTCCAGCCGGTCGCCGGCGAACTCGGCCCTGATGCGCCGGTGCTGCTCCGCGCTCAGCCCGGCCCGGCCTTCGGCCCGGAACCGGCCCAGCAAGGCTGCAGTGGCCGCCCCGTCGCCGTCGAAGAGTTCGAACAGCAGGCGCTCGAGATTGGACGAGATCTGGATGTCCATGCTGGGCGAGAGGGTGGGCGTCACGCCATGGGCGGCCAACTCGCCGGTCTCGACGAGCCGGCTGAGGATGTCGTTGGTGTTGGACGCTATCAGGAGGCGCCCGATCGGCAGCCCCATGCGACGGGCGTAGTGCCCGGCCAGCACGTTGCCGAAGTTGCCGGTGGGGACGCAGAACGTCACAGGCCGCTCATCGGACAGGAGCCGGGCCGCCCAGACGTAGTAGACGATCTGGGCGGCCACTCGGGCCCAATTGATCGAGTTGACCGCGGCCAGCCTCGACTCCGTACGGAACGGCTCGTCCCCGAACATCGCCTTGACCAGATCCTGGCAGTCGTCGAACGTGCCGTCCACGGCCACCGCGTGAACGTTGGACGCGTCGAGCGTGGTCATCTGGCGTCGCTGGATCTCGCTGGTGCGACCGGCAGGGTGAAGCACCACGATGTCGAGGCGGTCGCGGCCGGCCACCGCCTCCATGGCCGCCGAGCCGGTGTCGCCCGAGGTGGCCGCAACGATCGTGGCCCGATCGTCGCGACGCTCCAGCTCATGGTCGAACAGCCGGGCCACCACCTGCAGGGCCACGTCCTTGAAGGCGAACGTGGGCCCGTGGAACAGCTCGAGCAGCCAGTGGTCGTCATCGAGGGCCACCAGCGGGCAGACATCGGGATGGTCGAAGGCGGCGTAGGCGTCGGCGACCAGTTCCGCAAGATCATCGTCATCGACGGCACCGCCAACGTAGGGGGCCATGATGCGAGCAGCCAGTTCGGCGTAGCTGAGCTCTCCCGCACCCAGCCGGGTGTCCTCCGGCAGCTTGGGCACGTGCTCGGGGACGTAGAGGCCGCCGTCGCCGGCGAGACCAGCCAACAACACCTCATCGAAGGCGAGGCGGGCGCGGGCGCCCATCGGAGATCGCGTGCTCACGTAGCGCATGTCACTCGAAGCGCCTGTCACTCGAAGCGCCTGTCACTGGTGCGGGTTCTCGTGCCCGATGACCCGGATGACGTTGCCCACCTCGTGGACCGCCTCCAGGCCGCGGAGGTCGCGCAGCGTGGCCTGCAGGTCGCGCTCACGGCACTCGTGGGTGATGAACACGAGTTGGGCATCATCGCCGAGACCATGCTGCTCCATGGAGCGGATGGACACGCCGTGGCGGCCGAACACGTCGGCCACGGAGGCCAGCACGCCGGGCCGGTCGGCGACCTCCAGGCCGATGTAGTACTCGGAGCGGAGGTCGTCGATCGAGCGGATGCGAGCCGGAACTAGCCGCCCGATGCGGCCCGGACCGCCGGAGGTGAGGTTGACGGCCGCGTCGACGAGATCTCCGAGAACGGCACCGGCGGTGGGGCGGCCGCCCGCGCCCCGGCCGTAGAACATGAGCTCGCCTACCGCGCCGCCCTGAATGAACACCGCGTTGAAGCTGTCGCGCACGCTGGCCAGGGGATGCTGCACCGGCACCATGGCCGGATGGACCCGCACGGCCACCTCCGGACCTTCACCGTTGCCCCCGGCGGTCCGCTCAGCCACCGCGACGGCCTTGACCGCGTAGCCGAGTCGCCGAGCCATCTCGATGTCGTCGAGGGTGATCCGGGAGATCCCCTCGTGGTAGACATCGCCGGCCACTACCACTGCGCCGAAGGCGACGGTGGCGAGGATGGCGGCCTTCGCCCCCGCATCGAACCCCTCGACGTCCGCAGTCGGGTCACGCTCGGCGTAGCCCAGGCTCTGGGCTTCGCTCAATGCCTCCGCGTAGTTGGCGCCCCGCTCGGACATCTGGGTGAGTATGTAGTTGGTGGTGCCGTTGACGATCCCCATGATCCGCTGCACCGGCTCGGCCGCCAGCGACTCCCGCAGCGGCCGGATGAGGGGTATGGCCCCGGCTACGGCCGCCTCGAAGAGCAGGTCGACGCCGGCGTCGTCGGCCGCCGCAAACAGCTCGGCACCGTGGTTGGCCAGCAGCTCCTTGTTGGCAGTGACGACTGGCTTGCCCGCAGCAATGGCGTCGCGCAGCAAGCTCCGGGCCGGCTCGATGCCGCCGATGACCTCTACGACGATGTCGATCTCGGGGTCGGAGACGATGTCGGCCGCGTCGGTGCAGAACACCGCGGGGTCGATGCTCAGGCCGCGGTCCTTGGCCGTGGAGCGCACCGCAATGCGGGCAATCTCCAGCTCGATGCCGGTGCGGACCGCCACCACGGCACGCTGCTCGTCGAGCAGGGCCACGAGGCCGGCGCCCACATTGCCGCAGCCGAGGAGTCCTACACGCAGGCGATTCACCCCTCCAAGCTACCGGCCCGTTGACCCGGCCTCGGTCAACCAGTCCAAGCCTCGTTGACCCGGTCTCCACCAGGTCGTCGAAATCACCGCGGCTACCGCACCCGCGGTCAGCGCCAGCCGGCCTTCGCTTCAAGCGCGGCGGTGCGCTCTCCCAGCGCGGCAACCGCCGCCATGGCCTGCAGGTGCAGATCGACCAAGCGCTCGCCCTGCTTGGCGAGTGCAGCCATCGCCTCGCGGTGAAGCCTGTCAGCATGGTCACGCTGCTCAGCACCCTGGTGGGCAATTGCGGCCATCGCCTCGCCGTGAAGCCTGTCGGCCTGGTCACGCTGCTCACCACCCTGCTTGAGCAGGAAGTGCACTAGCACGCCGATGATCCCCACCAGGCCGGAACCGAGGACGGAGATCAAGGCAATCAACATGAAAAACATTGTATCACATCGTTGAGACACCGGCAACCAGGACCATTCACATATACTAAGATTCATGAGCAGCCACGTTCAACTGTTCTCGAAGGACTGCTCGTCGGTCGAGGCTGCAGCCAGGGAAGCTCGGCACCTCCAGACTCTGCGCGGCCCCGGAATAGTGCCCCTACAGGAGGCCGGTGCCCATGGGCTGGCGCTTGAGAAGGCAGCCTGCTCGCTGACCGACGTGCTGCACGAGCGGGGCCCTCTGGCGGAGCGCGAGGTCAGGGCGGTCGGCGCCGCGGCCGCCATGGCGCTTGCCCGCGTCCACGACGCCGGGCTCGTGCACGGGGACGTCAAGCCGGCCAACCTGCTGCTGAGCCACGACCGCGAGCTGTGGCTGGCGGATTTCGACGCGGCCTGCCCCGCGGACGGCCGTCCGCTCGAGCGGTTCAGCCCCGGAATGCTGCCGCCGGGTGCTCCGGCCCGGTTCGCCGCCGACATGGCGGCGCTGGCACTGACACTGGTCGAGCTGTCCACCGGGATCCGGCCGGATCCGGGGGCGTCCTGGCGTGCAGCCGACCTGCGCCGCCTCGGATGCTCACCGGCTCTCAGCGCAGAACTGTCGTTCATGCTGGGCGGCGACGGCGCTGCGCTGAGAGCGGGACGCGCGGCCCGGATGCTGGCTCGGGGCGGCAGCGACTCGCTGCCCGCGCCGGCTGCGAACGCTCAGCGCGCCGATTCCACGCCTACCGTCGAGTTCATGGCGGCCCGGCCCCTGCCGGACTCGTCGCCTCGACCAGCGCAGGCGACGGGCGCGCCTCCACCGAGATGGTGGCAGCGTCTGGCCGCATCGTGGCGGCCCGGTGACGCGACCCCTCGCACCGGCGGCCGGCCGCAGGCTCAGGAGTCGGGCAGTTCGCAGGCCAGCAGATCGTCGTAGGTCTCGCGTCTGACCACCAGGCGGGCCTCGCCTCCGGCGACGAACACCACCGCGGGCCGCAGGACCTTGTTGTAGTTCGAGCCCATCGAGTGGCCGTAGGCACCGGTGACGGGCGTGGCCAGGGTGTCTCCGACCGCGATGTCGTACGGGACCATGGCGTCGCGCACCAGCGTGTCACCGGACTCGCAGTGCTTGCCCACCACCGTCACGACCCGGTCCCGGGGCGCATTCACAGCCCTGGGCAGGAAGGCCTCGTAGCCGCTTCCGTAGAGGACCGGCCGGGGATTGTCGCTCATCCCGCCGTCGACGGCCACGTAGGTCCGAACCCCCTCGATGGTCTTGATCGTTCCCACGGTGTAGAGAGTGACCGCGGCAGCCGCGGCGATGGCGCGACCCGGCTCAGCCGTGACTCTGGCGGCAACTCCCGCCGCCCGGCACGCCTCGTGCACGGCTTCGCCCCACTCGGCGATCGTGGGCGCCGACTCGCCGGCCACGTACGGCACCCCGAGCCCCCCGCCGATGGATATCTCATTCACCCCGAACGGCTCGGCCGCCTCGGCGATGACGGCGACGGCCTTGGCGAACGACGATGCTTCGAACACCTGGCTGCCGATGTGGGAGTGAACGCCGACGACCTCGACCGAGCCCGAGGCCCGGGCCCTCTCCATCGCGGCCCCGGCCGCGCCGGTCGACACGGTGAAGCCGAACTTGGAGTCATCGGCTCCGGTGACCAGGTACGTGTGGGTGTGAGCCTCGACACCGGGGGTGAACCGCAGCAGCACCCGGGGGCGCGTCCCGGTCTCGGCATGCAGCGCCTCCAGGCGGTCCAACTCGTCGAAGCTGTCCACCACAATGCGTCCCACCCCGCCTTCCACCGCCCGGCGCAGCTCGCCCATCGACTTGTTGTTGCCGTGCAGCACCAGGCGGTCCCCGGGCACGCCCGCGGCCAGCGCCACGTGCAACTCGCCTCCGGTGGACACGTCCAGGCCCATTCCCTCCGAATGCACGAGGCGAGCCATGGCGACACACAGGAACGCCTTGGCTGCGTAAGCCACGTCCGGCCCGAA
The DNA here is from genome assembly GCA_021296315.1 of Acidimicrobiia bacterium. Classification (GTDB taxonomy): domain Bacteria; phylum Actinomycetota; class Acidimicrobiia; order Acidimicrobiales; family Aldehydirespiratoraceae; genus Aldehydirespirator. Next base: position 13,142 of record JAGWAO010000015.1, read on the forward strand.
CGCGGCCACAGCCTCGCGGCACCGGCTGCGCAGGTGCTCCTCGTCGTAGACGAACAGCGGCGTCCCGTGGGCTTCGGCCAGCTCGAGCACATCGCATCCCCCGATACTGAGCCGACCCTGTGACACCTCGTGGTTGTCGGGCAGCAGTTGGCGGGGCAGCGGCGAGGCCTGAGGAGGCGGCGAAGCCTGCCGGGCAGTCATGGTCCTACAGCCTCTCCGGGGCCGACACCCCGAGAATGCCCAGAGCCACGGCTAGGCCGACCCGGGCTCCCTCCACCAGCCACAGACGGGCTTGGCGCAGTTCCTCGCTCACGTCGTCGCGCAGGATGGGGCAGTCGTGCCAGAACCGGTGGAAGGCAGCGGCCAGCTCCCGGGCCCAGCCCGTCACCTGGTGCGGGGCGCGGGCTCGCAACGCCGCCTGAACGGTGTCGGGCAGGGACGCCAGGGCCCGCAGCACGTCCAACTCACGCTCATGCACGAGCACGGCCAGGTCCACCTCGCTGAGAGATGCCCGCTGAACCCCGCGGGCCGCGGCCACCCGCCCCAGCGAGTGGATCCGGGCATGCGCGTACTGCACGTAATACACGGGATTCTCGGCCGATTGGGCCGACACCACGTCGATGTCGATGGTCTGAGTGGTGTCGATCGACTGGAGCAGGTACACCAGCCGGGTCACGTCGGGGCCGACCTCGTCGAGCAGGTCCGAGACCAGCACCATGTCACCGGCCCGCTTGGACAGGCTTACCTCTGCCCCGCCCCGCCGCAGCGTGACGTTCTGGCCGACGACCGCCTCGTAGGCCTCTCCGCTGTGCCCGAGGGCAGCCAGAGCGGCCCTCATCCGGGGGACGTAGCCGTGGTGGTCGGCACCGAGAATGTCGATCACCATCTCGCCACGGGAGAACTTCTCGCGGTGGTAGGCGATGTCGGGAAGGAAATATGTGGGCTCGCCGTCGCTCTTGACCAAGACCCGGTCGGCGCTGTCGCCGAGATCGCCGGTCCGCAGCCACACCGCGCCGTCCCACTCGTACACCATTTCCCGGCTGCGCAGATCCTCGAGGATGTCGTCCATCGCGCCCCGGCCGACCAGCGAGGACTCGCTGGTGTACAGGTCGAAGGCCACGTTCATCGCGGCCAGGGTCTCGGCCTGGTCCCGGTGGGCCCGCTCCAGCCCCCACTGGCGGGCGTCGGCACCGCCGGGCATCTCGGCAGCCCACTCGGTCACGTACTCGCCGTGGTAGCCATCGCTGGGCGGTTCATCCCCGCGGCTTCGAGCCTCGAGCGAGGCCGTGAACAGATCGATCTGGCCGCCCCGGTCGTTGACGTAGAACTCCCGGCACACGCGGTGGCCGCAGTGTTCCAGCAGCCGGCACAGCGAGTCGCCGTAGGCGGCCCATCGTCCGTGGCCGGCGTGCAGCGGTCCGGTGGGGTTGGCCGACACGAACTCCACGCTCACTGGGTGGCCCGCGCCCGCCTCGCTGCGGGCGTAGCCGGCGGCGCCGGCGTCGATCACCTCGCCGAGAACCTCGTGCAGCCAGCTCGGGGCCAGCCTGAAGTTCACGAAGCCGGGACCGGCGGCCTCCACCGCCACCACATGGGGGGGCGGCTGGGCGCTCAGATGGATGACGATCTGCTCGGCCAGCTCGCGGGGTCGACGTCCCGCCGCCCGGGCCGCGGCCAGCGCCACATTCGACGACCATTCGCCGTGGGAGCGGTCCCGGGGGCGTTCGATCGAGATCTCGACAGGCGCGGGCACGACGCCGGCTCCGTCCAGAGCCGACCGCAACCCGTCCCGCAAGCCGTCGCGCACATCCGGCATCGACCGATCCTACCGGGCACCCTCGAGCCGCCCGGCAAGGCCGACCCGTCCGGCTTCCCCCGATCCCGCCAGCGAGTAAGGGCCCGATAGCATGGCCGCCCCAGCCCCCGTAGCTCAGGGGATAGAGCAACGGCCTCCGGAGCCGTGTGCGCAGGTTCGAATCCTGCCGGGGGCGCATGCCCCTGCACCGGCCAAGAAGCCCCGCTGGACCTACCAGTGGAAGGAACTGCACGACGAGGTCATCACCTCGGGGCTGTGCACCGGCTGCGCCGGGTGCGTTATCGCCTGCCCCCACCACGTGATCGGCTACACCCACGAGCCAGGCGCATACAAGCCGTTCCACCTCGAGGAGGAGCTCGGAGCCGACGACTGCGTCCACGGGGTGAAGGGCTGCACGTCGTGCACGAGGGCCTGCCCCCGTTTCCGCATGTGGGAGCCCGAGGCCGACATGCACCTGTTCGGCCGCGAGCGCGATCCCGACGAGATGTCGGGCATCTACTCCGACATCCTGCTGACCCGGGCCAGCGACGACTTCGTGTACGAGGTGGGCCAGGACGGCGGGCTGGTGTCGGCCATCCTGATCTGGTGCATGGAGAACGACATCATCGACGGAGCCCTCACCAGCGGCGTGGAATCCCTGCCCAGCGGGGAGCCGGGCTGGAAGGCGTTCCCGATGGTGGCCACCAACCGCGACGAGGTGCTGCGGGGCGCGGGCAGCCGCTACACCTACTCGGCCAACCCCATCGCCTTCGAGGAGGCCAGGGAGAAGGGCCTGGACCGCCTGGCGCTGGTGGGGATGAGCTGCCAGACGTCGGTCGGGCCGGTGATGTGGCACCGCAAGGTGGGCAAGGTGAGCAAGCCGATCAAGCTCAACATCGGCCTGCTGTGCTCGAAGTCGTTCGACGATTCGCTGTTCGACGAGTTGTTCGAGGTGAAGTACGGCCTGCCCAAGGAGCAGATCTCGAAGATGAACATCAAGGGCGTCTTCCAGATCTGGACCAAGGTCAACCTCAAGGAGTGCCACGCCTGGACCCGGGAGGGCTGCAATCTGTGCCCGGACTTCGCGGCCGAGCACGCCGACATCTCCACCGGCGGCATCGGCGACTTGTCCGACTGGACCCTCACCATCGTGCGCACCGAGCTGGGCCGGGCCGTGATCGACGCCATGGTGCGGGACGGGGCCATCGAGATCCGCCCCGGAGACGACGACCCCGGCGCCATCGCCCTGATGCACCGGCTGTCGGCCAAGAGCCGGGAGCGCTGGCCCCGCTGGGCCGACGGCGCGGCCCGCCTGGGCCTGCCCGAGCGCAGGTCCGCCTGATCCCGAGCCCGACCCGCCCGATCGCCTGACCCAAGGAGCCTGACATGGACATCGAGTTCTGGATCGACCCGCTTTGACCCTGGTGCTGGGTGACGGCCCGTTGGGTCGTCGACGAGGTGCAGCCGGCCAAGGACCTGAACATCACCTGGCAGCCGATCAGCCTGTTCTTCAAGAACGATCCCGACCCGGACTCCGACTACTACACGCACTCCTACTTCAGCCTGCGGCTGATGAGGGTGCTGGAGTCGGTGCGGGAAGCCGACGGCGACGACGCGATCGGGCCGCTGTACTGGGAGTACGGCCGGCGCCTGCACCACGACGGTGTGCGGGAGTTCCCGGTGGTCGACGCGCTGGAGACCGTCGGCTACGACACCTCCCACGCGGCCGCCTTCGACGACGACTCCTGGGATCCGGAGATCCGCAAGCGCATGGACGAGGGCCTGGCCCTGTGCGGCGATCAGGTCGGCACCCCGATGATCGCCCTGAAGGACCGCAACGGCGACAAGCAGGGCTACTTCGGCCCGGTCATCACCCGGGTGCCGCCCAGAGAGGACTCCCTGGCCATGTGGGACGCCCTGGTGGCCATGATGAACGTGTCCGGCTTCTGGGAGCTCAAGCGCACCAGAACCGAGCGCCCCGAGTTCGGCACTCGCCCCTGAACCTTACGGCGCGGCACTAACGGCACCGCTGGAGCAGTAAGCGGAGCTTCTGATGAGGGCCCGCAGAAGTGCGACCACACCACGTCGGCCTTGACCGGGCCCAGCCAAGCCAGGATCCGCGGCCATCTGAGCTGCTCATGGCTCGGGTTGTACCTCCGGGGCTAAGGGGCGAGCGGAACGGTCTCCACCGGCTCACCTCTTAGCGCAGCCAGAACCTTGGCTACCACCTGGACTGAGACATCGCGTTGGGCCGCTCCGGTGCTGGCCCCCAGATGGGGGGTGTGCACCACCCTGGGATGGCCGATCAACGGATGGCCGTTCGGCGGGGGCTCCTGGTCGTAGACGTCGAGACCCAAGCCTCCGAGGCGACCGCTGTCAAGCGCTGCCCGGGCTGCCGCGGAATCGATGAGGCTGCCCCGAGCCGCGTTCACCACGATCGCGCCCGGCTTGATGGCCGTGAACGCGGCCTCGTCCAGCAGCGCTGAGCCATCCTCCTGCGCCACCGCATGCAGGCTCACGAAATCCGACGCGGCCAACAGCTCGGGCAGCTCCACCATCCTGGCCCCGTGCTCCTGGGCCACCTCGGCACCGATGTACGGATCGGTGGTCAGCACGGCCATCTCGAAGGCCAGCGCCCGGTGGCCCACCGCCCGTCCGATACGACCGAAGCCGACCAGGCCCAGCGTCGCTCCGGCCAACTGCACGCCGAGGTAATGCTTGCGGTCCCAGCTGCCTCCAGCCAGCGAGTTGTGGGCCTCGACCACCCGGCGGGCTGTCGCCAGCATCAGCGCGAGGGCGTGCTCGGCCGCGGCCAGCGTGTTGGCCTCCGGGGTGTTGACCACCGCGATGCCCCGCTCGGCCGCCGTGGTCACGTCGATGTTGTCTACCCCCACCCCGGCACGCCCGATCACCCGCAGGCCCGCCCCGGCCGCGATCATCTCGGCATCCACCTGGCTGCCGCTGCGCACGATCAGCGCGACCGCATCCTGCACGGACTCCAGCAGTTCCGCCCGGCTCTGGCCCTCCGCGAACACGGCATCGACATCGGGATCGGTGCGCAGGCGGTCCGCGCCGGCCGCGCCCAGCGGCTCGGCCACCAGCACTCTCTGACGCTCGGACATCGGTCATCCCCTCCGTTATCCCTGCGAGCCGCGCCACATCCGCCTCTCGTACGAGCGCGGGACTCTCCCGCAGTCTCGCGGCGGTGCGTCCTCTAGTCGTGGATGCCGAATCGCTGCAGGCCGTAGGCGTTGATGGCGTTGCCCCGCAGCACCTTGTAGCACTCGGTCGCGTCCATGCCGACCGCCGCGAACATCGAGTGGGCCACCTTGCGGGAGTGCGGGAACGTGCCGTCGGAGTGCGGGTAGTCGGTCTCGAAGAGGATCTGGTCGATTCCCACGTCGTGGCGCTGCTTGAGCCCCACCAGATCGTCGAAGATGCAGCCGAAGACCCGGCCCTGCACGATCTCGCTGGGCAGCGGGCCGTCGCCGCCCACGCCGCCGCGGCCCTCCCTGAACACCGAGTCCATCCGCTCCACCTGGAACGGCATCCAGCCCACCTGGCTCTCGGCGTAGGTGATCTTGATCTCGGAGAAACGTTGCAGCGTTCCTGAGAACACCCAGTCCACCATCGATCCCTCGGCATTCTGGGCGTACAGCGACATCGACGTGGCCAGCGGCGCGTCGGCCGAGGTGGACGGCATGGACGACGACGAGCCGATGTGCATCGAGACCGTGGTGCCCGACTCCTCGCAGGCCTGCCAGACCGGATCCCACTCGCCGGTGTACATCGAGGGCAGACCGAGCTTGGACGGGTTCTCGGAGAAGGCCACCGCGAAGCAGCCCTTGGCCGCACAGCGCCGCACCTCGGCCGCGGCCATCCCGGTGTCCCACAGCGGCAGCAGGGCCAGCGGTATCAGCCGCCCCCGGCCCGCGCCCCCGCCCCAGTCGTCGATCATCCAGTCGTTGTAGATGCGCAGGCACTCGGCCGCGAGCTCCTTGTCGTCGCGCTCGAGGAAGCCCTGGCCGCAGAACCGGGGGAAGATGTTGGGGAAGTTGATGGCCGCCTCCACATGGTTGAGGTCCATGTCGGCCAGCCGGGCGGTCTGCTCGTGGGTGCCAGGGCGGAGATCCTCGTAACGGGCGGCCACGTTGCGCTGCTCCTCCCGGGGCATGCCCGCGGGGCCGTGCAGCAGGCCGGTGGGGGTGACGCTGTCCTCGAACAGCCACACGTCGCACCACTGGCCGTCGGGGTCGTTGCGCTCGAAGCCGTAGTGGCCGCCGGTGAAGTGCAGCCGGACCTTCTCCTGGACGACCCGGGGACCGCGTGCTCTCATCGACGGTGGCAACTGCTGCTGCCACAGGTCCTTGGGCTCCATGATGTGGTCGTCGACGGAGATGATGAGCGGCAGGTCGGTGACTGCGGGGGTGAGCGTCACTGCATCAACCTCCGCCTTGGAGGCCGAGCGGTTAGGAGCACGAATCCGGCCCATACGGGCGAGGCCGTGGCCCGAGCGGCCCGTGAGCGCAGCGAACAAGAGCGGGACACCCACCGCCGCAGCGTGACGGGCTCGTCTCTATTCACGCACGTTCTAAGCCGGGGGGCCCGATCGGTCGGTCTCAGGCGTCGACCCGGCGGGCGCATGCCTCGAAGATATCCTCCGCGGTGTCGTCCCACCGGTCCTCGGGATCGTCGTCGAGGTCGCTCGGGTTGGGGTTCTCCCGCAGGGCCTTGTCGAGCGACTTGAAGTCCTGCAGGTCATCGAACGCTCTGCGCAGCCCGTCGAAGGAGCACCGGCACAGGCCCAGAGCTTCGACTGGATCGAGACTCAAGTCGCCCGTCGTGTTGGCCACCAAGCACGCTTGCATGAAGTTGTGCTCCACCGCGGACTTCGCCTCGAACTTCAAGCTCCTGCCGTCTCCAAGCTCGAACTCCGCGTCGAGGAAGCGGTCGTCCTCCTCGGCCTCATCCCACGTGTCGGGGTCGGCGCTGCTGCCGCATCCGGCCACCAGGAGCACCAGAGCCGCGGCGAAGATCCAGGCAGGACGGAGGCGCGGGCTCATAGCGGATCTGAGGCTATCGGCTGGTGCTACTGGCCGAGCGGGTAGGCGCGAGTCCAGCCCATACGGGCCAGGCCGTGGCCCGAGCGGCCCGTGAGCGCAGCGAACAAGAGCGGGAATGACCACGCTGCGACGCGACCGCCTCCCATCTTCAGGCGGACGCCGTCAGCCGCCCAGCGCTCTCGCCCGGGCGAACACGGCGTCGAGCATGGGTTCGGTGAGGCGGCCGGTGAAGGTGTTCTGCTGGCTGGGGTGGTAGCTGCACAGCAGCGTGCGATCGCCGGGCAGGGGGGCCTCGGCACCGTGAGCGAAACGGGGGCGAGACCCCGCGCCCAGCTCGCGCCACACCACCTGGTGGGCGAAGCCGCCGAGCACGAGCACCACCCGGAGCGCGCCGAGCGCCTCCATCTCGCGCCGCATGAACGGCATGCAGGCGTCGCGCTCGGCGGGCGCCGGCTTGTTGGCCGGCGGGGCGCACTTCACCGGCGCCGTGATCCAGGCTCCGGTGAGGGCCAGGCCGTCACTTCGGTCGGTGGAGCGGGGCTGATTGGCGTAGCCGGCACGGTGCAGGGCCCGGTACAGCCAGTCCCCGGATCGGTCGCCGGTGAACATCCGGCCGGTGCGGTTGGCGCCATGGGCTGCAGGCGCAAGACCCACCACCAGCAGGTGGGCATCCGGATCACCGAAACCGGGCACGCCGCGGGCCCAGTACTCCTGGTCGCGGAAGGCGGCCCGCTTCTCGCGCCCGACCCGCTCTCGCCACTCGACCAGCCGGGGGCACCGCCGACAAGCAGTCACCTCCGATGCCATCTCGGCCAGGACACGGCGCGAGCCGGGGGACTCCACGGACGATCAGGCTACGTTGGCCTGCACCATGGCCACCAGATCTGCCCGCACTGCGGCCAAGCCCGCTTCCAAGTCCGGCACGGAAGCCGCCTCCGTCGTGCTGTTCGTGCGCCACGGGCAGACGCCCACCACAGGATCGGTGCTGCCGGGCCGGGCGCCGGGGCTCCATCTGTCACCCGAGGGTGTGGAGCAGGCCAGCAGGGTGGCCGAGCGACTGGCCGGGTTGGACCGGATCAAGGCGGTATATGCCTCGCCCATGGAGCGCACGGTCGAGACGGCGGCGCCGATAGCCCGAGCCTGCAAGCTGCGGGTGCGACGCAGCCCGGGGCTGGTCGAGTGCGACTTCGGGCGGTGGACGGGGCGCAAGCTGCAGAACCTGCGCCAGCGCAAGGAGTGGACCACCGTGCAGCGCCATCCGAGCGGGTTCCGATTCCCGGGCGGGGAGTCGTTCGCCGAGATGCAGGCCCGCGCCCTCGACGCAGTGGCCGCCATCTGTGCCCGCCACGCAGGCGAGACCGTGGTGGCCGTGTCCCACGCCGATGTGATCAAGGCGGTCGCCGCGGCCGCGGCCGGCACACCGTTGGACCTGTTCCAGCGGATCGTCATCTCGCCATGCTCGGTCACCGCAATCGCCTACCAGCCCACCGGTCCGATGCTCCTCACCGTGAACAACACCGGTGACGACCTGGCATCCCTGCGCCCGTCGTGAGCACCCGGCATCTGCAACTATGAGCGAGTCGTTCCACTTCGAGGCGGTCGACACGGTCACCGTGGGCACACTCGGCCCCAAGGGCCAGCGGGTGTTCTACCTTCAGTGCCTCGCTGAGGGCGAGCTGGTGTCGCTCAAGTTCGAGAAGCGCCAGGCGGCTGCACTGGCCGAGTACCTGGACCGGGTGCTGAACGAGATGCCCGCCGCCGAGGAGACAGACCCTCCCGACGACCTCGACATGCGCGAGCCGGTGGTTGAGGCTTGGACCATTGGCGCCCTGGGAATCGCCTACGACCAGGAGGAGGGCCGGGTGATTCTCGTGGCCGAGGAGTTGGTCGAGGACCCCGACACCACCGGAGCCTCGGCTCGCTTCACGATGACCCGTCCCCAAGTAAGGGCTCTGGTGAGCCGGGCCCGTGCCGTGGTGGCTGCCGGCCGACCTCCGTGCTCCTACTGCCTGCGCCCCTTGGAGCCATCAAACGGAGACTGGTGCCCGTGCCACAACTGAGGGCGACTGGGACCGCGTCACTAGCTGGCTAGCCATGGCGGACAGCACCGACGACGCGCACCAGTCCCCCATCCGGGACCGTCCCCCCATCGAGACCGACCGCGCCCTTGCCTTGCTGGCCGGCGGCGACGTCGAGCTGAGGGGAAGAATGCCCTACAGCTCCAATGCGACCTTCCTGGTGGACGTGGCCCACGAAGGGCTCGACGCCCAGGCCATCTACAAGCCGGTGCGGGGCGAGCGGTCGCTGTGGGACTTCCCCCCGGGCCTGGCCCACCGCGAGGCCGGCGCGTTCTGGATGGCCTCCGCGCTCCAGTGGGATGTGGTGCCGCCTACCGTGGTGCGCGAGGACCTGCCTTTCGATGCAGGGTCCTTGCAGCTGTTCATGCCCGCGCACTTCGAGGAGCACTACTTCACTCTGGTGGAACAGCAGCGGCTCCGGCCCGAACTAGAGCAAATCTGCGCGCTCGACATCGTGATCAACAACACCGACCGCAAGTCGGGCCACTGCCTGCTCGGCACCGACGGCACCATCTGGGCGATCGACAACGGCCTGTCGTTCCACTCGCAGTTCAAGCTGCGCACCGTGATCTGGGACTTCGCCGACGAGCCGTTGCCCGAAGACGTGAGCCGTGACCTGCGGATGCTGCTGGAGACCGGCCTTCCCGAGCCGCTGGCGGAGACGCTCACGGCCCAGGAGCAGGACGCCACTCTGGCCCGGACCGAGGCGCTTGTGACTTCGGGCCGGTTCCCGTCCGACGGCCACGGCCACCGATGGCCCTGGCCCCTGGTCTAGAGGACGGGCTTGTACCTACCCGCGCACGTTCTCAGGTGCTGGGATTCTCGCGATCTAGCGGCCTTCGAGCGCCTCAGTGAGCTTGGGCAGCACCTTGTGCACATCGCCGACGACGCCGAGGTCGGCCACCGCGAAGATCGGGGCCTCGGAGTCCTTGTTGATGGCGATGATGTTCTTGGAACCCTTCATGCCCACCAAGTGCTGGGTGGCGCCCGAGATGCCGCAGGCGATGTAGACGGTGGGTTTGACCACCTTCCCCGTCTGACCGACCTGGTAGCTGTAGGGCACCCAGCCCGCGTCGACGATGGCCCGGCTGGCCCCCGGCGCGGCGCCCAGTTGCTTGGCCAGACCCTCGATCATGGAGTAAGCCTCCGCCGATCCGAGCCCCCTCCCGCCGGAGACCACGATGGCGGCCTCGTCGAGCTTGGGGCCTTCGGACTCCTCGGTGAAGCGGTCCCGGACCACCGCGCCCCCGACCGCCCCCAACTCGGGAACCGGAAGGTCCACGACCTCTGCGGGCGAACCGCCCACCGGCGACGGCTCGAAGGACTTCGGCCGGACGAGCCAGATGTCGGGCCCGCCGTTGGTGAACCGCGACGTCACATTCAGCGTCCCACCGAACACCGGCTCGACCCCCACGAGGCGGTCGCCGTCGAGGCGGAGGTCGACCACGTTCGACAACACGCTGACATCCAGCTTCACCGACAACCGGGCCGCCACATCGCGTCCGTCGTAGGTGGTGCCCAGCAGGAAGGCGTCCGGCGCAGCCACTTTGCCGCCGGAGATGGCTGAGGCCACCGCCGAAGCGACCGACACGCCCTTCATGCGCCCGGAAAGGTCGCCGGTGGCGTACACCGCGGCGACCCCATGGTCGCCGAGTTCGGCCGCGCAGGCCGCGCCGTCTCCCCCGCAGAACGCCTCGACGGTGCCGGCCACCTCCCGGGCCTTGGCCAGCATCTCGAGCGTGATGGTGGCCACGCCGTCGTCGCCGGCCTCACAGAACACCCAGATCCTGTCCAGTGTCATGGCTGGGCCTCCTATATGACCTTGAGTTCGTCGAGGAACGCCACGATGCGCTCGTGTGCGTCGCCTTCGTCCACCACGACCTCACCGGCGGCCCGCTCGGGAGCCTCGGCGATCTCGGTGATCTCCTGATCGGCTCCGGCCCAGCCCACGCGCTCGGCCGCGATTCCGAGATCGGCGATCCTCAACTGGTCTACCGGCTTGTTCTTGGCCTGCATGATCCCCCGGAACGACGGGTACCGGGGCTCGACCACTCCGGCCGTCACCGACACGACCGCGGGCAGGGGGCATTCGACCAGGTCGGCACCAGCCTCGGTTTGGCGGCGCACCGTGGCCGTTCCGCCTTCGACGGCAATCTCCTTGGCGAACGTCACCGAGGGCAGACCCATCAGCTCGGCTACCTGGGCGGGAACGACGCCGGTGTAGCCGTCACTGGACTCGGTGGCAGCCAGAACGAGGTCGGGCTCGGCCCTCTCGATGGCCGCGGCGAGCACGCGGGCGGTGCCCAGCGCGTCGGAGCCGGCCAACGCCTCGTCGCTGATTAGTGTGGCCGAGTCGGCGCCCATGGCCAGGGCAGTCCGCAGGCCGCTCACCTCGTCGTTGGGAACCATCGAAACCAGGTGCACTGAGCCCTCGCCGGCGGTGTCCACCAGCTGCAGGGCCATCTCGACCCCGTAGGAGTCGGACTCGTCGAGGATCAGCTTCACATTGCGCTGCAGCGTCTTGGTCTCGGGGTCCAGCGCGCCGATCTGCTTCACGCAGACGACAACCTTCATGGGCGCCAATTGTGCCAGCGCCCAGCCAGAAACGAACCCCGCCCTAGGACAAAATCGTCACGTCTTGCTCGCCTGCCTGCATGCTCTCCAGCGCGCCGGCCTCGCGAGCGGACAGACTGGGCGAGTGCGAGTCCTGCTGCTGGTGAACTCGGCCGCTTCCTCGGTGACCGGACGGCGGCGAGTGGTGATCCAGAAGGCGCTGTCGGCCGACCACGAGGTGACACTGGCCGAGACCGTCCGGCGCGGTCATGCCACACGCCTGGCCCGATCGGCCGCCTCCGACGGAGTCGACGTGGTGGCGGTGCTCGGTGGGGACGGCACGCTCAACGAGACCGCCAACGGCCTGGCCGGCACCGACACCGCCCTGGCGGCCCTTCCGGGGGGAAGCACCAACGTGTTCGCCCGCATCATCGGCTTGCCCGACGATCCCGTCGACGCAGTAGGGCAGCTGCTCGACGCCCTCGACCGGGGAGCCATCACCCGGATCGGACTCGGGGCCGTCGACGGGCGGTACTTCCTGTTCCACTGCGGCATCGGCTTCGACGCGGCCGTGGTTGAGCTCGTCGAGAGCCGCGGCCCGTTGAAGCGCTGGGCCGGCCATCCCCTGTTCATCTACGCCGCAGTGACCACCTGGCTTCAGCGCGCCCACCGGCGCCGCCCGCCCATGCAGGTTCTCGATGCCGACGGCAACACGCTGGCCGAGGGAATGTTGACGATCGTGCTCAACCTCAACCCCTACACCTACTTGGGGAGCCGCAGCTTCGACCTCGTGCCCGGCCTGGGCCTGCACGAGCCCCTGGCCGCGGTGACGCTGCCCACCCTGTCGCTGCACCGCATGCTGCCGGTGGGGTTGAAGGCCCTGCGCGCCGGCGACGTGCGCGGGCTGCCCGGAGCGAGGGTGCACGAGGGACTCAGAGACCTGACGGTGACCGCCGATCCACCCGTCGGGTACCAGGCCGACGGCGACTACCTCGGCGCTGAGCCCTGCCTCAGGGTCCGCTGGGCGCCCGAAGCGCTGCGCCTGGTCCTGCCCTGAGCGCTAGCGGCGGGTCAGGCCGTGTCCACTACGGCGCGGGCAACGTCGGGCACATCGGTGATCAGGCCGTCCACCCCCATGGCGAGGAGCTCCGACATCCGCTCGGCGTCGTTGATGGTCCAGGCATTCACGGTCAGCCCGGCATCGTGGGCCCGGCGCACAAAGGCTGCGTCGCACATGGCATCGAAGGGATGCACGGCCGTCATGTCGTGGGCGCTGGCCCGGGCCACTGCCTGCGCGGGCGCCACGATCCCGCATATCAGCGCGGTGGGGATCGTCGGGTCGACAGCCCGCACTGCGTCGGCGGCATCCACGTTGAATGAGGACACCACAGCCCGATCGGGCCCGAGGTAGGCCGCGATCAGACCGGCCACCGCGTCGGCCACCAGGTTCTCACTGTCGTAGTCGGGCTCATCGGGCAGGTTCTTGATCTCGAGGTGAACTCCCATGCCCTCACAGGCCTCCAGGGCCTCGGCCAGGCTGGGCACGTAGTCGGGCAGTTCGTCGGCATGGAGATGGCCGATCCGCCGCCCGTCCGCCAGATGGGCGTCATGGTGGACCACGGCCACCCCGTCGGTGGTGCGGCGCACGTCGAACTCCACCCAGTCCGCGCCGAATTCTCGAGCCAGCCGGAAGGCCTCCAGCGTGTTCTCGGGCGCAGCCTGACTGGCGCCCCGATGCGCGATCACCGCTGCCATCCCGGCAGTCTCGCACACGCTGCCGGCCCGCATGCATCCGACGGGCGCGGAGACCAGGCAGGTCTACTACCGTGGCCGGCCCGCCCTTGTTGCGAACATGCCCGGCACCCAGCAATCCGACACGAGATGGATCCCGACACCGCTGGCATCCGGCGCGGTCCTGGTCGCGCTGGCATTGATCTGCACGATTGCGCTTGGTCCATCGGGCGCGCGCGCCGCGCCCACCGGCAGCCCCGAGTCCACCGACCGGATCGACTCGTCCGACGGCAGGGCCACCCTGCCACTTCGGCACATACCGGGTGGCCGCTGCATCGGGCTGTTCAACAAGGCGTTCACCGACGAAGTCGCAGCCGCCCATCCCGGGGCCCGGTTCACCGCAGCCGTCCATGACCACCGCACGGGTTGCCGGTACAAGCTCAACGGGGATCTTGAGATCACCACTGCGAGCGTCATCAAGGCTCAGGTGCTGGCCGGCGTCCTGCTCGCGGCCCAGGAAGCCGGCCGCCCGATCAGCCAGTCCGAGGCGGCCGACATCGAGTTGATGATGCACTACAGCCACAACAGGCCGCCCACCTCCAGGCTGTACCTGCAGATCGGCAGCGCAGCCGGCATGGAGGAATTGGACCAGCGCTTCGGGATCGCCGGCACGAGCCACACCGCGTGGTACGGCCGGACGCTGTCCACCGCCGAGGACCGGACGCGGCTCGTGGAGCAGATCCTCATCGGCGGGGGGCCCCTCGACGAGGAGTCAGTGCAGGCGGCGTGGCAATGGATGTCCGGCGTCAGCGCGGCACAGAGTTGGGGGGTGACCGCGGGACTGCCGGACACCTACGAGGCCGCGCTGAAGAACGGCTTCTACCCGATGTCGGGAGCCGGGTGGCGGTTGGGCACTACCGGAGTGGTACGCGACCCCTTCGGCGGCTCGTTCGCCGTGACCGTGATGACGGACAACAACCCCAGTGAGTCCTCCGGCATCGCACTCGTCGAGATGATCACACGCCACATCAACTCGGCACTCACCAGCGGTCCGCCCGCCGAACGGGCCACCGATGGCGTCGAGTGCGTCGAGCCTCCCCGCGAGTCATCATGGTCCTCGGTTGCGGAGACGCTCGGCGGGGTCGATGCGGCCAGGCTGAGGCTCCTCAACGGCGGCGAGGCCGCTCCGTTACCCGGCCAGAGAGTCTGCTGGGCGTAGCGTTGGCGGCGGAAGGATGAGCCATCGCGAAGGAGGCCTCGTGATGACACTGTCGGGCGCCAAGGGACCGACTTCGGTGCCGCTGCTCAACGAGATCATCCCCCAGAACCTGGCCCGCACGGTCGCCGCGCACGGTGGGCGCGATGCGCTGGTGTCGGTCGAGCAGGGTCTGCGCTACACCTACGCAGAATTCTCCCAGGCGGTGGACCTGGTGGCCCGCGGGCTGATGGGGATCGGGGTGGCCAAGGGCGACCGGGTCGGGATCTGGAGTCCCAACTACGCCGAGTGGGTGCTGGTGCAGTACGCCACGGCCCGCATCGGCGCGATCCTGGTCACGATCAACCCGGCGTACCGGTCCTCAGAGCTCGAGTACGTGCTCAACCAGTCCGGGACATCGGTGCTGGTGGCGGTGGAGGCGTTCCTGGCCAGCGACTACCGGTCGATGATCGACGAGGTCCGGGATCGGGTGCCTACCAGCCGGGTGATCTACCTCCACACCGCCGACTGGGACGGCATGCTGAGCGCGAGCAAGGAGGTCTCGGTCGAGCAGTTGGAACATCGCAGCGCACAGCTTGATCCCGACGATGCCATCAACATCCAGTACACCAGCGGCACGACCGGGTTCCCCAAGGGCGCGACGCTGAGCCATCGCAACATCTTGAACAACGGTCTGTTCATCGGCGAGGCCTGCCGGTACACCGCCGAGGACCGGGTGTGCATCCCGGTGCCGTTCTATCACTGCTTCGGGATGGTGCTGGGCAATCTGGCCTGCACGACCCACGGCGCCGCGATCGTGATCCCCGCGGCCGGATTCAACCCCGGAGCGACTCTGCACGCCGTCGCTCGGGAGCGTTGCACCAGCCTCTACGGGGTGCCGACGATGTTCATCGCGGAGCTCGGCGAGCCCGATCTGGCCAGCTATGACCTGTCTTCGCTACGGACTGGGATCATGGCCGGCTCGCCGTGCCCGATCGAGGTGATGCGCCAGGTGGTGGACCAGATGAATATGAGCGAGGTGACCATCGCCTACGGCATGACAGAGACCTCCCCGGTGTCGACCCAGACATCCGCCGGCGACCCGCTGGAGAAGCGGGTGACCACGGTGGGGCGAGTGCATCCCCATGTGGAGATCCGCATCGTCGACCCAGCGACCGGCGAGACCGTGCCCCGAGGCACCAGCGGCGAGTTCCAGACACGGGGCTACTCGGTGATGCTGGGCTACTGGAACGACCCCGAACGCACCTCAGAAGCCATCGACACCGACGGCTGGATGCACACCGGGGACCTCGCCGTGATGGACGACGAGGGCTACGTGAACATCGTCGGGCGGATCAAGGACATGATCATCCGAGGCGGAGAGAACGTCTACCCCCGCGAGGTCGAGGAGTTCCTCTACACCCATCCCGATGTCGTCGAAGTCCAAGTCATCGGCGTGCCCGACGTGCGCTACGGAGAGGAGATCATGGCCTGGATCCAGCTGCGGGACGGAGCCGACACCACCACCGCGGACATCAAGGACTTCTGCCGGGGAACCATCGCCCACTACAAGGTCCCCCGCTACATCAAGTTCACTGATTCGTTCCCGATGACCATCACCGGCAAGATCCAGAAGTTCAAGATGCGCGAGCAGTCGATCGAAGAGCTCAGCCTGGACGAGTCCGCCCAGGTGCGAAACGCCTAGCGCAGCGTCTAGCGCCGCTCGGCCTAGGAGGCGATCAGGCGGTCGACGGCGGCTAGATGCTCGAGGATCGCCGACTCGTTGGCGATCCTCTCTGCAGACTGGACACCACCCCGGCGTTGATGTTGTGCTGGATCTCCTCGGCCGCCGCAAAGTCCTCGGCAGGGATCGTCTCGCAGACCCTCTGCCAGTTCCCGTCCCACAGGTCGGTGTCGTGGGCCTGCTCGGCGGGCACGAGCATGGTGAGCCAGCACGAGGTCCGGGTCGGGTCGACCGGGTCCGGCCTGAGCGGGAACAGTTCTACGTGTCCGGCCTGCCACTGGATCACCGTCCCCGGCACCAGCACGATGGCCATGGTCAGGCCGTCGAGGATGCGCCACTGGTCACGGGACGTGGTGGGCAATTCCCGCCACAGTCGATCCTTAGGAAGCTCGGCGAGGAGATGTCGCCGTAACGGGAGTACACCGCGGCATGGGCCGGGAAGTAGGGCGCGATGGTGTTCCGGTGGAGCGCACACGTTGTCGAGAGCATCGGCCCTGCCGTCGTGGTCGCGGGTTACGACGACGGACGTGTCTCCCAGGCGCAGCGTGGCGAAGTCCCCCGGAGTCGCGATCTCGCTCGAAGGGCACCGCCACGGCCGGCAGCCGGGCCATGGCCCGCCGCTCGGCCCGTGGCCGTTCGGGGCCCGTGTACGCGTCGGTCGCGAGCCGTTCCGACGGCTTCGCCGCCGGCGGGATGCCGTCGGTGGCCAGAGCCATGAACCGGCCGCCCTGTCCAAGCTCGAAGGCGCGTACCGCGCTCACCTCGACCTCCCGAGTCGGCGCTCTGGCCTGCACCACCTCCATAACCGGGAGGACAACGGCTAGCTGACGGACACGAATCGGGCCCAAGTCACGCTCGTCGGTATGGCAGGAGCAGCGCGTTCGGCTGGGTGCGACGCTTGAAGAGTCCTGATGCCGCGATGATCGCTAGCAGGTAGGGCAGCGCGAACATGAGTTGGGGAACGAGCAAGTAACCGGCTGCCCGCAGAGGCAATTGCATGGCTGCATTGCGTCGGCCGGGAATTGAGGAGGAATTGGGAGTCCCGATCGTGAACATCGACGGCCACCCTTGGGGCGGCGGCGATTAGACAACCGTCGTACATGACATCGATGCGTTCAGAGGCAAGCTCACCACAATCTAGTAAAGTTACAGACCAACAACTTTACTTGTTCTTCGAATGGGGGAAGTGGCCTTTCCCTATGACCCAGGAGGTGAGCGTGCGGCCAGAATCCTTCAAGTCCACTGAGCGGGGCACAGTCCGCCGAACTCTGGATGGGTACTGGGCATTCTACCCGGAGACCCTTCCTCGGCACCTTGACCTGGACGCTGAGTCGGTGGCGCTGCTCGACGACGCGACCGCCGCCGTGAATCGACTTGGTGGCGTGGGACTGCTCCTCCCCAATCCCCACTTGCTGATCGGGCCTCACCTGAGGCTTGAGGCGGTTCTCAGCTCCCGCATCGAGGGAACCCAGACCGACGTTCCAGCGCTGCTCCGCTTGGAGGCGGGACAGTCAGCCCCGCCTGGGCAGGCCGAGGACGCTCGCGAGGTCGCCAACTACGTCGTGGCTCTTGAACACGGATTGATGCGCGTGCGCGACGGCTTCCCGATCTCGACGCGGCTGATGCGTGAGATGCACGCGCGCCTGCTGCGCAGAGTCCGGGGGCGACACCGGACACCCGGATATCTGCGCAAGAGTCCAGTCTGGATCGGCGGAGACACACTGGACAACGCTGTCTTTGTTCCGCCTCCACCCGAGCCGATGTGCGACGCGCTGCGGGATCTAGAGAAGTTCATTCATGAGAAGCCGATGCCATTGCTGGTCCAGCTCGCCCTAGTGCATTACCAGTTCGAGGTGATCCACCCATTCCTGGACGGCAACGGCCGGCTCGGTCGCATCCTTATCCCTCTCCTGCTCGTGGAGCGCGAAGTCTTGCCGGAGCCACTGCTGTACTTGTCGGCCTACTTCGAGCAGAACCGAAGCGAGTACTACGACCTGCTGCTTCGCACCAGCCAACAGGGCGACCTAACACCATGGCTCAAGTTCTTCTTGAGGGGAATACGCCTCCAAGCCCAAGACGCTGAGCGCCGCACTCATCGACTGGTGACCCTTCAAGCCGACCTCCGCAATCAACTCCTCGCTGAGGGCAGGCCTGGCTCCGTGCTGCGCCTTGCCGAACACCTTTTTTCTTCGCCCATGGTCACGGCACGAATGGTTGCGAGACTCATTGAAGTGACTGCCCCGACGGCCAACGCAGCGATACGAACTCTGGTCGAGCGCGGCGACCTCGAGGAAGTAAGCGGCAGGGAGCGCTATCGGCTCTACCTGGCAACCGAGATCTTTGAGGCGGCCTACGGACCGATCGAGTCGGATGAGGAATCCTCCACATGATTCAGTTCAGTCTGACCTACACGCCGACCTAGCCGACCGGTGCTGCGACCGATCGGCGGGGAACGGATACTTCGATCACGGTGCCGCGGGGCGGGCTCGCCGATGCGGCCTTGATGGTGACCGAGCCGCCCAGGTCGTGCACCACGAAGGTACGCACGATGGTGAGGCCGAGCCCGGCGTCGCGGTCCAGCGAGAAGCCCTCGGGCACACCGGGACCGTCATCGGTGATGCCCATCGTCAGCGTGGTGGCCGTGCGGGCCAACCGCACCTCGACAAGTCCTCCCGGACCCGCCGGGGGCGAGGCGTGCTGGAAGGCGTTCTGCACCAACTCCACCAGCACAACCGCCAACGGCATCGCCGTCTCGCCGTCGATCTCGCCGACCGTTCCGTCTACGTGAATCTTGAGGGCCCGCTCCGCGGGCGCGAGCCCTTCCTCCACCAACCGCACCAGGGGACCCACGACTTCGTCGAAGTCGAGCTCAGAGGTGGTGTCGAGAGCCAGATGCTCGTGCACCATGGCGATCGATGAGATCCGTCTGACGGAACTCTCCACGGCGGCCTTCGCCTCTGCGCTGCCGAGGCGACGGGCCTGGAGTTGCAGCAGCGAGCTGACCGTCTGCAGGTTGTTCTTGACCCGGTGATGGATCTCGCGGATGGTGGCGTCCTTCGACAGCAGCAGGCGGTCGTGCTGGCGCAACTCCGACACGTCGCGGAGCATCGCGACCGCTCCAGTGATCCGGTCATCGGCCACCATCGGGTAGGCCCGCAGCACGACCACAATCATCGATGCGGCGGTGAACTCGGCCACCGTGGAGCGCCGCCGCCAGAACGAGCGCCGTATCACCGTGTCGTCGAGTCCGAGGTCGCTGAGGCTGCGGCCCGGCACCGGGTGCATCACGCCCAGCCGGTGCAGAGCGCTGCGGGCGTTGGGGGAGGCGTAGCTGACCCTGCCCTCCCGGTCGAGCACAAGCACTCCGTCGCCCACGCGGGGCTCGCGGAACTCGCCCACCCGCTCCATGCGGCCATAGGGGAAGGCGCCCTCGGCGATCATTTGCGCGAAACGGCCGTACAGGCCGCGGTAGATGGTCTCCAGCGGGTTCTCATGGCGGATGGGGGCCGGCCCCGCTTCGCGCGCCAGCACCGCCACCGGTGCTTCGCCGCAGCGAACGGGTACATAGTCCACGACGCGCCGGCGGTCGCGTAGCGGAAGGCTCCCCTCCTCCTCCACCATCAGGTCTTCGCCCACGCCGGATAGGGCGCCGACCTCTGCGATCTCGGCCTCGCCCGGCTCGCCGGTGTCCATCGCGGCCCGCAACCACGCCGAGCCCTGACCTTGGATGATGGTCCCGACGGGGTCGACCACATGAACCGTGGGCCCGGTGTTGGCCCGGGCGTGGGCCAGCACCACGAATCCGCCACCGGTGCTGCTGCCGGCGCCGTTCGCCGCCCGATCCGAGGCAACCTCGACCGTGGCGGGATCGAACCCGCCGGAGCAGGGGGCGTACAGCAGCAGGTCCCCGAAGGAGAGGTCGGCCAGCGGCGCCCAAGAGGCCACCAGCCGGTGCAGGTGATCGATGGAGCGCTCGTCGAGCGCGGTGCCGGCCCGGGCCAGCTCCGCGAGACCGACCATCGCCTGTCGCTCGTTCCGTCAGAGGCCCTGCGGAAAGTCGCCAACGCCTCGTGGCGCGGCCCGTTGTTTCCCGCTCGGGTTCGCTCCGCTCACGGGCCGCTCGGGCCACGGCCTCGCTCGACGCATTGCGAAGATCCTCACCAGTTGCTCCCTGTCGCTCGGCCTCTCAGCCGAACCCTATGGGGTTGGAGCCGGGTGGACCCATCTCCACATGGGTGAGGCGCGACGCGGCCACCGCGATCTCCCGGCCATTGTCGTCGGTCAGCCACAGCACCGGAGCCTCGCCCCGCAGGGCGGCCTCAACCGACGACTTGATGTCCTCGCGGTCGGCGTCGTCGGGGAGGGTCACGGTGATGGGCTGGGGGTTGTCGGCGATGCCGATGCGAAGCTCCACTCTCTTCTCCTTGGCTGTGCCGTCTCCTTGGCTGTGCCGTCGCCGGCGGTTGGTTCCTGGCCCGGACCCTAGAGGCCGAGCAGATGGGTCGCACCTGCGCCGGGAGTCAGCGAGGCCGTGGCCCGAGCGGCCCGTGAGCGAATCGAACAAGAGCGGGAAACACGATGCTGCATCGCGAGGCGGCTTGCTCCTAGTCGCGCTGGCTCTTGGATTCCTCAGACGATCTTCAGTTCGGGATGGGTTCGCTTCGTGGGGCCGTGGGCTCCGATCCACGACGCCATGGCCGCGAACACTGCCGATGCCTCAGAACCGGGGTCCACCGCCATTATGGGCCTGCCCTGATCGCTGCCCTCGCGCAGCGGGATCGTCATGGGCACCTGACCGATGAGCTCCACGTCGAGCGTGCGGGCCAGCTCCGCTCCGCCGCCTGCGCCGAAGAGGTCGTAGCGCTTGCCGTCGTCGCCGGTGAACCACGACATGTTCTCGATGACGCCCCGCACCGTGATGTTCACCTTGGCGAACATGAACGCGGAGCGCTGCGCCACCCTCTGGGCCGCGGGGTTGGGGGTGGTCACCACGTAGGCCTCGGCCCGGGGCAGGAACTGGGCCAGTGACAGAGATATGTCGCCGGTGCCCGGGGGCAGGTCGATCAGCAGGAATTCGGGATCGTCCCAGAAAACGTCGGTGAGGAACTGCTCGAGGGCCTTGTGCAGCATGGGGCCCCTCCAGATCACCGGCTGGTCCTCTTGGGCGAAGAAGCCCATGGAGATGCAGCGCACCCCGTGCACCTCCGGAGGAATGATCATGTCGTCGATCACCACCGGGGCCCGGTCCACGCCCAGCATCCTCGGTATCGAGAAGCCCCATACGTCGGCATCCACGACCGCGGTGGAATGACCCTGCGCGGCGAGCGCGATGGCCAGGTTGGCGGTGACCGACGACTTGCCCACCCCGCCCTTGCCGGAGGCGACCAGCAGCGTGCGGGTGGCGTTGCCGGGCTCGGCGAACGGGATGGCACGGCCCTCGGCGTGACCGTGGGCAGGAGCAGATCCGGCGGTAGCGGACGGGTTGCCGTGAAGCTTCGTGCGCAACTCGGCCCGCTCGGCGTCGGTCATCACGGTGAAGTCCAGGGTGACTGCGGCCACGCCCTCGAGTGCGACCAGCGCGTCGGTCACCCGGCGCTGGATCTCGCTGCGCAGCGGGCAGCCCGCCACCGTGAGCGCGATGCGCACGTCGGCGTGGCCGCCGTCGATGGTGGAACCCCGGTACATGCCGAGGTCGACGATGCTGCGGTGCAACTCAGGGTCCTCCACCGGTCGGAGGGCCTCGATCACCTCCGCTTCCGTGACGGCCACAGCCGTAGGCTAACGGCGTGTCCAGGGTGGACCTCAGCGCAGCCTCGGCAGCCGGGTCGGCCGCGCTGTCGCGGACGCCTGAGCGCTGATCGATGCTGCACCTCGTGCGCCATGCCGACGCCGGCAACCGGATGGCCTGGATGGGCGATGACTTCGAGCGGCCGCTCGACGACTTCGGGCAGATGCAGGCCGAGGCCATCGGCGTCACACTGGCCACGAGCCCGGTGCGGCGGATCCTGTCGAGCGCGGCGGTGCGCTGCGTCGACACGGTGGTGCCACTGGGTCGAGCGTTGGGGCTGCCCGTAGAAATCGCCGACGAACTGGCCGAGGGATCGTTCGTCGGCGATGCCTTCGACCTCCTCCGCTCTCTGGCCTCTGCCGAGGGCGACTCCGTGCTGTGCAGCCACGGAGACGTCATTCCCGGGCTGCTGTGGGTGCTGGCGCAGTACGGGCTGGACATCCCTGACTTGGGCAGGTGCAAGAAGGGGTCGATCTGGGAGCTGGAAGTGAGCGACGGTCGTATCGTCGGCGCCTCCTACCGGCACCCGCGCACCTACGGAGCCGCCTGAGCAATCTTCCCGCTCTTGCTCCCTGCGCTCAGGCTGTGTACTTGGCCGGTCGGGAGAAGACCTGGTCCAGCAGCGGCACGAAGTCCTCCATCGGAAGGTCGTCGTAGTCGGGGTCGAAGCAGTTCTGGTCGTACGACGCGCAGAAGTCGACGCAACGGTCGTAGTGCGGCGACTCCGCGTAGCGCTCCCGGGCGTGGCGGTCACCGCCAAGGTGGTGGAAGTAGTAGTAGCCCTGGAACAGCCCGTGGTGGCGCACCACCCACTCCGTCTCGGAGCTCACATAGGGGGCGACGATGGCGGCGGCCACGGCGCTGTGATTGTCGGGAGCCAGCACGTCGCCGATGTCGTGCAGGAGTGCGGCCACCACGAACTCGTCGGATTCGCCGTTCCGCAGGGCCCGCGTGGCCGACTGGCGGCAGTGGCGGGCCCGATCGATCCGGTAGCCCAGCGTGGGTCCCTCAAGCAGCCGCATCACCGACAACAGGTGCGGCACGAGCGTGTCGCCGGCGTGGTCCTCGAAGATCTTCGATAGCTGGGTGTAGTCCTCTACCGTGCCGTCGGCCATGGCCGTCCAACTCACGGTGAACGTGTCGGCGAGCGTCTCAGACATGAAGGTCAACCCCCCTCCCTGCGGCCGGCACCGCGGAGTCACGACGCAATCTACTGAAGGCGAGCGCAAAGGGGTTGGTGGCGAGTCGCGGTCCGAGATTGCGTCTCCCGCTCTTGTTCGCTGCGCTCACGGGCCGCTCGGGCCATGGCCTCGCTCGCGCCTTGCAAAGATGCCCGTGAAGCGCGACCCGTCCGCTCGGCCTCTAGCCGATGATCTCTGCGTCGGGATAGAACGCGGCCGCCGCGAACCAGAACGTGTCGAGATGCTCGACGGGTTCCAGTGCGGTGCCTCCCGTGCTCGACGGCCGGCCCAGGATGTCATAGACCACGCCGCTGGCCGCGTCCACGAAGCCGCCGCCGCCGGCCGCGGACAACTCCAGCAGCCGACCGTCGACCGAGCGCACGAATACGCCGGTGGCACCGACGTCGCGCCCCTCGGCGATGTTGGAGCTGTCGAGGGCGCTGGCCGTGCCCGGCTCGAACAGGGCCACCAGTTCACGGCCGGCGAAGGTGAACGGCACGACCCGGCGCTCAACCAGCACGTCGTTGGGGACAACTGCCCCCTGCTCCTCGGCCCGGAGGGCCAACACACGCGCCAGAGGCTCGAGGCGGTCGTCGAACGGGCCGCTGAATAGGAAGGGCCGGCTACTGGAGTCGTAGAACTGGTAGGGGTTCTGGCCGTACCTTCGGAAGTGGCCGGTGTCGAGGCTGAGCACGTGACCCTCAGGGTGCGATGCCAGGAATGCCGCGAACGACACGGTCTGCACCGGGATCAGGTCCAGTTCTGTACCGGTGAGATGGCCGACCACCGCCTGGCCGGTGTAGTGGGACCAGAGACTCTCGGTCTGGCGGTCGTACATCACCAGCGACGATTTCAACAGCGCGCCGGAGGTGCCGAAGTCGAGAATGCGGTCCCCTACCCGCCGGTCGTAGGCAATCGCGGAGTTGCACAGCGGGCAGTACGACACGGTGACCGGCACCCCTCCTACGGTGCCGTTGACCAGTTCGTGCCAGGTCATGATCCTGAGCGGGTAGGCCCGGGCGTCACCGTTGACCTCCAGAGCAAGTACCGGCTCCACCTCCGGCAGCCAATCCACGTCACCGGCCGGCTCGAAGGCGGGATCCTCAAGAGGCGGGATACCGTCGGGCGGCGGGCCCCCGGAGAGAATCTGCGAGAGGTCGACAAGCGGCTCCGGATGGTCCGGGTGGTCGCGGTCGCGCAGCGCGCTGGGTACATCCTCGCGGGCCGTGGACGTGATCGGCTCAGCCAGGAACACGGGCGTCGAGTCGCTCACCGTGCCGGTCGCAGCCGTGGTCGGCGCGGCTACCGCTTCGGGCTGCTGGTCCTCGCCGCCGGCCGGCTCGGGTGTCGCGCTCGGGTCGGGCTCGGCGGGCTCAGCGGGCTCGCTCAGTTCGCTGCCGGTCGCGGGCTCCGGGGAGGTCGACTGCGAATCAGTGACGGGTGCCTCACGGTCAGCAGGGGAGGAACCCGAGCAGCCGAGGACCGCAACGACCGTGACCGCGGCCACCAGCACGGGCGCGGCCCTCCCAGAAACAACTCGCATCTTGCAGGCCATATTGGAGCAACCTAACCTCACAGACT
Organism: Acidimicrobiia bacterium; assembly: GCA_021296315.1. GTDB lineage: Bacteria > Actinomycetota > Acidimicrobiia > Acidimicrobiales > Aldehydirespiratoraceae > Aldehydirespirator. Next base: position 37,851 of record JAGWAO010000015.1, read on the forward strand.
CTTTAACTCGCAGAGGGTCGCATCATGAATAGTCCCGCCACCGCTCACAATCCCGCTGCTGAGGCGGCTGCCGCCGTCGGTGACGGATACGACGTCCGGGTGCTGGAGCCCAGCCCGCCGGCAGTGGTCGATCCGCCGTTCTGGGCCGATGACCCCGCCGATCCCGGCGCGCCAGGGAACAACCCGGTGGTCGCGCCGCATTGCGGGGGCGACCTGAGTTGGGACGAGCTGATCGCCACGCGGCCGGATCTCGCCGGGTTCGCGGCCGACCGATGGCTCGGCGCCCGCCGGCGACTTCCCGACCTTCCCACCGACTACCCGCGGGCGCTCTTCGACTTCCACCGGCTGGCCTACTCGGTAGTGGCCGAGGCCCGCTACCAGTGCAACGGCAAGTTCGGGCTGCGGTATGTGCGCGGCGGCTTCGGTACGCCGTTCTTCGGCAACGACTCTCAGGTCAGGGTGACCGGCGATCAGCTGGTGGTCCAAGAGGCCGGGCAGGCGCGCGCCGCGCCCGTCACCACCCTGCGAGAAGCCGGCGAGTTCGTCGGCACGGCTCCGGGCACTTCTGCGGCCGAGCACGACAGCCCCGAGCTGGGCGACATCGACCGTCCCCTCCACGTGAGGGCCGCCGTCGGCGACTTCCTGGGCGCCTGGTTCGGGCTGGCCACCGCCGCTTTGGAGGAACTTCGCTTCTCGCCCGGTGTGGTCGATCCCGAGCGGGTGCAGCTGTGGCCCGGGCACTTCGATCCCGCCATCGCCGCCGGCGACGCCGAGTCGGGGCGCCGGGCCACATTCGGGTTCTCCCCCGGTGACCATGCCCACGACGAGCCCTACATCTACGTGGCCGCGTGGGGCGACATCGACCGGTCCGACCCCTTCTGGAACGAGAAGGACTTCAACGGCGCATCGCTGCCCTACGCCGCACTGGCGAACTCCGACGACCATTGCGCCGCCGCGGTCGCCTTCCTCGAGGGCGGCTATACCCGGCTCAACCGCTGAGAGGCCGAGCGAATAGGCGGGACAACGCGGCCCATACAGAGCGAGGCCCTGGCCCGAGCGGCCCGTAGGCGCAGCGAACAAGAGCGGGAATGACGCCGCTGCGACGCGACGGGCTTTCACCCATTTGCGGGCGCTCTGATTGCGTCTCGCAGACCCTGAGCGTCGATGAGGCGCACCAGATCGGGGGGCTGGTGCTGCAGGGCGTCGAAGGCGCTGAGGTCGTTGCGGGCCCCGCTGGTATCACCATGCTGCAACCGGGCGAAGGCCCGGTAGACCAAGCCTCTGGCGTTGGAAGAGTCGGCGGTCAGGGCGGCGTCCAGATACTCGACGCCGAGCGCCAGCAGTTCAGGATCGCCGCTGCGAACCAGCAACCAGCCCCGGCCGGCCCCCACGTCGGGGTCGCTGGGACGAGACTCCAGAACCCAGTCGAGGAACTGCACGGCCTCGAGCAGATCGCCCCGCGCCGCCAGAGCCTCCGCGGCAACCAGCGCATCCTCCACACCGAGCGCAGTCTCGTGGAAAGCGGGTCGCTCTTCGAAGGCTGCGAGACCGTCAACGACCTGCAGCGCGGCCGCGTAGCGGGCCTCGATCACCCGCTCCCGAACCCCGGCCTGAGCCAGCAGTTCCTCGGCGTACGGGGGCGGGTCCAGCGAGTCGAACACGGCTAGTTCTGCCGCCGCGACGTATCCGTCCCCCTGGTTCAGAGCCACGATGGCCCGAAACAGTCGAGCGTCCGGGTAGGCGGGGTCCACCGCAATGGCGTCGTCGAGATATCCCACCGCCGTGTCCAGGTCGCCCCGCCGCGACGTTAGCCAGCCCCGGTAGGTGAGAGCCTCCGCGTTGGAAGGCTGGAGCTCGAGTGCTTCGTCGTAGGCGGCGATAGCTCCCTCCATGTCGCCCTCGCCCAACCGCCTCTGGGCTTCGAAGATCAGCTCGCGGCTGGTGACGCGGATCTCACCGGTGATGGATCCGTCGATGCTTCGGCTGCCCGACGAGCGGGCCACAAGCAGGCCCGCCGCGCCGGCCACCACCACGACGGCGACGGTCCACACCGCCGCGTTTCGCCAACGCCGTCGCCGTGCCGCCATCGACGACACGGCTTCGGCTTGCGCCCGGCGGCGGTCGGATCGCAGCATCACTACCACCACGGTCCCGATGCCGCCGACGGCCAGCACAGGAAGGATCCACACCAGGCTGGTGATGCCGGACCCTGAGGGGTTGTAGTCGATGTCGACGTCGTAGGCGGCTACCAGCTGATCCCGGATGTAGGCGTCGCTGCGACCTTCGTCCACCCACACCGCGATCTGCCGGCGGATCTCGCGGGCGACCGGCACATCGCTCTCGGCCACCGACTGGCCTGCGCACACCGGGCAGGCGAAGTCCTCGGCCAGGGCGTGGACCCGGTCGGCGTTGGTCTTGGGAGGCCCCTCGTCGAGCGCGCCGTACACGAAGGCGGCTGCGGCCACCACAACAGCCGCGATCCAGCCTGCAATACGCCAACTCATGGCGCGGCGGAGAGCCGGGTGATCACGTCGTCGATGCCGTCAGCGGTTACGCCGCCCAATTGCTTCCACACGACCACCCCCGAGGGAGCCACGAGGTAGGACTCGGGCACCCCGGTCACGCCGTATGCGACGGCCGCCTCACGGGCACCAGTGGCCAGCACGGGCCAGTCCCCGCCATGGGCCGCGAAGAACTCCCGCACGTTCTCGACAGTGTCGTCGAACACCACCGACACGATCCGAGCGTCGCCGGCTGCCGAGTGGCGCTCGTCGAAGGCGACGAGTTCGGGATGCTCCATGATGCAAGGCACGCAAGTGCTCTGAAAGAAGTTGACGACAACCCACCGGCCACGCCAGCCGTCGAGATCGAACGGCTCACCCGTCACCGTCAGACCGACGACCGGAGGCGCCAAGCCTCCCAGGATGGGACTGGAGGCGTTGCGCTCGAATGCGGAGTCGCGGGTGGCCAACACCACTACCAGAAGGGCGACTACCAAGGCCACCGGTAACGCGATCCAGGCTGCCCGGCGGTGGCGGCCACCGCTGTTCATGCCGGTGCCTCGGCGGCGGCTTCCTCGGCGGGCTCTCGGCGCTTCGATCGGGCAGGCAGCAGCGACAAGGCTGTTCCGAGAGCCATAACAATTCCGCCCAGCCACAGCCAAACCACGAGCGGCTGCACCGTCACCCGCAGGATCACCCGGTCCGTGCCCACCTCTTCGGGGAACGACAGCACCGACAGGGCCACGTCGTCGCGCAGAGTGGAGCGCACCGACGGGATTCCGATCGTCTGAGACGCGAACGGGTAGGTGGCGATGGCCGGCCCGTAGGTCTTGGCGCCGTCGACACGCACGAAGGCCACCCGCTCGGTGCGGTTCTCATGAGCTACGACCGCCGAGCCCACGTAGACGACCTCGTGTCCCGCGAACCATGCCGGCTGACCGGCCTCCAGGTCGAACTCCGCCTGGCGCACATAGGACTGGCTGGCCGCGAACGCCACCGCTACCAGCACCACCCCCAAGTGCACGATCATGCCACCGTTGGTGCGTCCCACCAGGCCGCGCCACCGGTGGCGGCGCACGGCCAGGAGGATCTGGCGCAGCGCCGCTCCGCCCGCGAATCCGCCAAGGCCGAAGGCAAGCAGCGGTGCCCAGCCCCGGGCCCCGGCGGCAACCGCCAACAACAGCGCCGCGGCCGCGATCCATATCGGCACTAGCAAGCGGCGGCTCAAGAGCTCCGCCGGCGGGCGTCGCCCCTCCCCTCCCCAGGGCAGCATGGGCGCCACCGCCATCAGGAACAGCAGAGCGAAGCCGATCGGGCGGGTCATCCGGTCGAAGTACGGGTTGCCCACCGAGATAGTGCGACCGTCGAAGGCCTCCACCAGCAGCGGGAACACCGTGCCGAGCAGCACCACGAAGGCGAACGCGGCGAACAGGGCGTTGTTGGCCAGGAACGCCCCCTCGCGCGACACCGGCGCCGCGATCCGGCCCGGGGTGCGCAACTGGTCGCCCCGCCAGGCGATGAGGGCCAGCGACACGGCCACGACGACCGCGAAGAAGCCCAGAATGGCCGGGCCGATGCCCGACTCGGTGAAGGAGTGCACCGACGCCAGCACACCCGAGCGGGTGAGGAAGGTTCCCAGGATCGTCAGCGAGAAGGTGGCGATCACCAGCGACAGGTTCCACACCCGAAGCATCCCGCGCCGCTCCTGCACCATCACCGAGTGCAGGTAGGCAGTGCCGGTCAGCCACGGCAGGAACGAGGCGTTCTCCACCGGGTCCCAGGCCCAGTAACCGCCCCAGCCGAGGGTCTCGTAGCTCCACCAGGCGCCCAGCACGATCCCGAACGTCAGGAAGCCCCAGGCGGCCACGGTCCAGCGCCGGGTGGCGGCCAGCCATCCCTCCCCGAGTCGGCCGGTGGCCAGCGCGGCCACCGCGAAGGCGAAGGGCACGGTGAACCCGACGTAACCGAGGTAGAGGATCGGCGGGTGGAAGGCCATCAGGATGTGGTTCTGCAGCAGCGGGTTGGGGCCGGGGCCGTCGTAGCCGGGCGGGACCTCGACCGAGATGAACGGGTCGGCCGGACCGACCATGAGCGCGAAGAAGAACGCGCTGACCGCGAACATCACCAGCATGGCCCAGGCCACCATGGGATCACCGAGGCGGCGACCGCGGACCTTGATCACGGACTGCTCGTCGCCGACGCTCACTCCCCACAATGCGACCGGGCCCCGGCCACTGAACTTCACCGCCACCGCCACCGCGTAACCGCACAGCACCAGAGCCCACAGCAGGATCGACCCCTCCAGCGCCGACCACAGAGTGGCCACGTTGAACACCGGTGGCGTGGTGGACGAACCGTTCTCGGCCACGAACTTCACCGTGAAGTCCCGGGTGATCAGGGCCCGCTCCATCACCACTACAGCCATCACCGCTGCGGCCGCCATACCGAAGGTGAGCTGGCGGGCGTAGCGCAGCCAGAACCGCTGGCGACCGGCGAGGCCCAGCCCGGTGACGACCAAGCCCAGAAGGGCCGCGCCCAGCCCCGCGGCGATCGCCGCCGAGCCGAGCGCCACGTTGCTCACGGTTCTGAGAACACGCGCCGGTGGGTGACGCCGACTCGCGGTGCGGCGCAGTGTCTACCGCTCTTGTTCGCTGCGCTCACGGGCCGCTCGGGCCACGGCCTCGCTGAGCGCCTCGCCACCATCCTCACCAATCGCCGCCCATCCGCTCGGCCTCTGAAGACTCCCGGAGCAGAGTCACGGGAGCGCTCCGCCCTGGTCGGCCTCGGTGATGCGCTCGTCGTAATCGTCGCGGTTGCGATAGTCGTTGTCGTGCTTCACCAGCATCCGATCCGATGCGAAGTGCCAGCCGTCCGAGGCAATCACCGGACTCGGACCGGGGCCTTGCTGCCAGGCGCCCTCGAGGACCACGGGCACGCCGGGCTGGAACAGCTCGGGCGGGTCGCCGGTGTGGACAACGTCCACCACGGCTTCGTTGAAACCGACAGGAAAGGCCAGCACCGGCCGGTCCTGGAAGAAAGTGTTCACGGGCTCGGACAGGGGCGTCCCCTGAAGGCGGAATCGCTGCGATGCCAACTCGTCGCGTCGCTCGACTGCCTCGTCGGCATTGTAGAAGAACAGCGCCGCGTCACCGAGCAGGTTCGCGATGAGCAGCGCCACGCCTCCGACCACGGCCACGGTTATCAACGCCGCGATCCAGCGCCTGGTCCGGGCGGGGCGTTGGACAGGCCGCGGGGTGAGTGGCGAGAGTTCCGTGTCCACGGCATCTGCCGCGTCATCCATAGCCCTTACCCGCCGTTCTCGCCGGCCTTGGCGCGGGACCGGCGCACCAGTCGCCGGCCGCGCACGATCAGGCTGGCCGCGTAGACACCCACCGCGGCCAGGGTGACGCCCCAGGCGCCGAGCACGTAGCCGGCCTGGCTCACCGGGCCGCCTCGGCTCGCCGGGCCGCCAGCGCTTCGTCGAGGTCGCGGGCCTGGAGCTGACGCTCCAGCCAGCCGATGCGGAAACGGTGCACCATCATCCAGAGAATCGCCATCGCGGCCATGACGAAGGCCAGGAACAGGGTGAACAGGGTGAGGTCCGCGAGCTTGCCGTCGGTGAGGGAGGACTGCTGGTGCAGGGTGCGGTTGGCCCACCAGTTCACCGACCGGTTCACGATCGGAATGTTGATCCCGCCCACCAGCCCGACCACCGCGGCCCGGGTGGCCACCGAGTCCGCATCGCCGCCGAGAGCCCGGACCGACAGATACCCGACCATCACCAGGAACAGGATGAGAGCGGTCACGAGGCGCACATCGCCCCACTCCCAGTAGGTGCCCCAGGTGGGGCGGCCCCAGAGCATGCCCGTAACCAGCGTGAGCCCGCACAGAAGGACTCCGATCTCGGCGCCCGCGTGGGCGGTGACGTCCCACCACACCGACCGGCGCCACAGCCACATCACCGAGCCCACCGCGGTCACGCCGAGGGCGGTGTAGGCGCCCAGAGCCGCGGGCACGTGCACGAAGATGATGCGCACCGCGTCGCCCTGCACATCGTCGGCCGGCGCAGCCAGCAGCCCCAGCGCGGCCACCCCAGCCAGGCCGATCAGGGTCGCCAGCCCGAGCCAGAACGTGAAGCGCGACCCGGTGCGAGCGGGACCGCCGAGATAGGAGGCGATCAACGTCTCGGAGGCCGCGCCCTCGGACTCCGGGGGCGTCATGTGTCCTCCAGCAGCGGGCCGTACACGACTGCGCCCACCACCGCGTTCACCGCTGCGAAGCCGGCCAGCAGGGCGACCCAGGGCCAGCCGTCCACTGCGACGGTGCCGAACCCGTCGGCGAAGGCCCGGGTGGCCGCGATCAGCACCGGCGCCGACACTGGAAGCAGCAGGATCGGCAGGACCGTCTGATGGGCTCGCACTCCGGCTACCACAGCACCGAGCAGGCTACCGGCGGCAGCCAGGCCCACCGTCGCAGCGACGCAGGTTGCCACCACCAGCGGCACCGATTCGATGTCCGCGTCGTACAGCAGCACCACGCCCGGCACCAGCAGCGCCTCCACGACCAGCAACTGGACGGCCACGGCCGCGGCCTTGCCCGCGAACGCGGCCGCCGGGGCCATCCCGCTGAGGAGCAGCATCCGGCGGGCCCCGTCGGCGGACTCCACGGCCACCGACCGCTGCACCGCCACCACGGTGGCGAACAGCACCGTCATCCACAGCAGCCCCGGCGTGGCCAGCCGAAGGGTGGGCCGGTTGGCGTCGAGGGCGAAGCCGAACAGCACCAGCACGAGCACCGCGAACGGCAGCATCTGGCCCAGCGCAGTGCGGGCCCGCCACTCGATTCGCAAGTCCTTGGACGCGACGAGAACGGCGTCGCCCGTGAACCGGCTCAACTCGCGCCAGGCGGTCACTGCGCCATCCCCTCCGACAGCGCGCCGCCCGCCATCGTCACGGTGCGGGTAGCGAGATCGCCGGCCGGTCCGCTCTCGTGGGAGGCCAGCACGACGGCGGCACCGGCCGCGGCCGCAGCCTCCACGATGCTGTCCACGATCTGGCGGCCGGAGGAGTCGAGTCCGGCGTGGGGCTCGTCGAGCAGCCAGAGCTCTGGGCGGCGCACCACGATCGCAGCCAGCGCCACCCGTCGGCGCTGGCCTGCCGACAGCCGGTCGGTGGGGACGTCGCGCAGCCGCGGAGGCAGCCCGAGGCGCTCCAGCGCGCCGGGCACATCAGTCTCGCCCACCCTGGACGCCCGAGCCCACACCTGCAGGTTCTCGGCCGCGCTCAACTCCCCGTAGAGCGCGGTGTCGTGGCCCAGCAGCCCCACCCGGCGGCGCACCGCAGCCCGGTCGGCGCCCAAGTCGCAGCCCAGCACGTCGCCGTTCCCCTTTGAGAGGCGCAACAGCCCGGCGCACAGGTGCAGCAGGGTGGACTTGCCCGCGCCGTTGGGTCCCCTCACCAGGACGATGTCGCCTCGCTCGACCGAGAGGTCGACACCCGCCAATGCCGGGAAACCCCCCAGCAGCACCACCGCGCCGCGCAGGTCGACCGCGGTCACGACGCTGTCCGCCGGTTCAAGGCGGGCGAAGGGGCCTGTGCCATCCCCCCAGCGTAAGAGGCCGAGCGGGTCAGGCTCCGCTGTTGCCCGGTCAGGCGACCGGGTAGAAGTGCCCGGCCAGGATCATCACGGCCTCATGGGATTCGCGAACGTGTCGTTCACGGCCTGCCGACCCCGGTGATGCGGGTGGGGTGGATGAAGACCGCGGTGCGGCGCTCGGCCGCCATCACGCGGTCGTACTCGTCCCAGTCCTGGTGGCTGCCGCCGGCGGCGGTGAATACGTCCCGAAGCAACTTGGGAACCGATGACGGGTCGAAGCCGTCGAATCGATCGTCGGGGCCGATGATCGTCGTGGCGCCTTCCACGCCCACCCACGACCAGCCCGACCGGAAGACGATGGTGGCCCGCGGAGTACGGCGCCAGTGACGGAGTTTCGCGGCGCTGCTCCGCACGACCAGCGCCACCACCTCATCGCCGGTCACCGGGTGGGCCATCACCCCGGCGTTGACCAGCGAGGAGTGAACCGACTGGTCAGGACGCCCGAACGACACGATCGCCAGACCCTGGTCGGCGCCTGCGAACCTGCGCACATCCTCCATCGTGTGGCTCACACGACTACCCCCGTCCTACTAGGTTGCCCGGTCAGGCCACCGGGTAGAAGTGTCCGGCGTTGACCACGAGCGTCTGGCCGGTGATCATGCGGGCCCGCTGCGACGCCAGGAACACGACTGCTTCGGCCACGTCGGAGTCGGTGGGCATCTCCCGCAGGGCCATGCCCTGGGCGATCTCGTGCTTGACCTCCTCGACAGTGATGCCCCTTGTGCCGGCCTGCCACTCGCAGTAGAGCTTGACGTTGGGCCCCCACATCCAGCTCGGAACCACCGTGTTGACCCGGATCCCGGAAGGACCGAGCTCCGCCGACAGATCGCGGGCCAGCGACAGCAGCGCCGACTTGGCCGCGCCGTACGGGCTCTGGGGGAACTCCGCCACCGGCCTCATCGAGGCCTGCGATCCGATCAGCACCACCGACCCCCCGCCGGCCGCCACGAAGTGGGGCTCAACCGCCCGCACGACATGAACCGCGCCGAGCACGTTGACGGTGAGGTTGAGCTTCCAGTCCTCGTCCGTCGTCCGGTGCCACGCGCCCTTCTGGGTGTCGAGGGCGGCCACATTGACCACTGCGTGAAGCGCCCCGAACCGCTCGGCCGCGGCGTCGGCGGCGGCAGTGCAGTCCTCCTGGCTGGTGACGTCGCCCGCGCAGGCGATCACCCGCTCGCCGGTGGGGTCGAGTTCGGCGGCCGCCTCGGCCAGGCGCTCGGCGCTACGGGCCATGACGGCCACGTTGGCGCCGTCCCGGAGGGCCAGGCGGGCACAGCTGGCGCCCAGTCCGGGGCCGACCCCCACCACCATCACGGTCCGTCCTTCAAGGATCATGGTCTGTACCTGCCGGGCGGATCAGTTGAGCGCATCGCGTTGACGAATCGTATTGTCCGCTCTTGCTCGCTGCGCTCACGGGCCGCTCGGGCCACGGCCTCGCAAGTTCGGCCTCTGTGCCTCCGGTCGCTCACCAGAGTTGGTCGGTGTAGGTGTCGGTGCCGACGATCGTGGGCAGGAACGGTGCCGCAAAGACGACCTTGCCGACACCAGCATCGGCCAGTCCGGCTGCGTAGGTCCGGAACCGGTCCCAAGCATCGGCGGGGTGGCCGTCGAGGAAGAACATCTGGATCTGGCGGTCGGCTGGACCAGCCGGGGTGCCCAGGTCCATGGGTGCCCGCTCCGTCTCACCTCCGACCGGGTCGATGTAGCGCCACGACACCATCGACGCCATCGTCGAGCCGTCCATCAGCGCCGGCAGCGCCTGTGCCCGAAGGTGAGCGTCGAGCCCGTCGGCACCGGTGCTGTCGGCGGGATCCACGGCCACGACGACCAGACCCTGGTAGGGGTGGTCGAGGGCCAGCTCGATGGGAACCGGGTCATCGTCGCGATAGTGCGACCACGGCTTGTGCAGCAGCACCGTGTGGGCATGGATCCGGTCGTTGAAGCCGCGCCCGTCCTTGTAGAGATCCACCACCTGGTCGATCGCCCAGGCGAAATGCTCGCGGTGACGGCCCTCGTGGACCCAGTAGATGGCCAGGTACGAGCCCGCGTCGATGGGTACGGCCAGCGGGGAGTCCTCGGGGAACCGCAGATCCTTGAGGTCGCGGGTGGCCACCCAGCGGCGTCCGGAGAACAGCCATGGGCCGATCAGGCACCCGGCGTAGAAGTGGTCGCGCTCGTACCAGCGGTTGTAGGCCACCTCGTGGCCCCGTTCGGGGTCGACCATGGTGAACAGGCAGCTGCCCACCCGCACGGGATAGGTGTTCATCGGTCCTCCCCGATCCTCATGATTTGTCGCCCGCGTAGGCGGCCTCGGCATTGCTCATTCGGTTCCCCTCTCGTATCCGGGGGTGGACGGCGCCAAACTACCGGCTACCCATCCCTTAGGGCCCGCTCGAGCAGCGCTCCCGCGGGATGGGGGGCCGCGCCCGAGCGGCGGGCGACAACCAGCCGGCGCCGGGCCAGGATCTCGCACCGGACAAGGGGCTGATCGCCCCACTCGGCCTGGACCACGGGCAGGACCGACCAGCCCAAGCCGAGCCTGACCATCTCGCACAGCACCTCAGGCTGGTGGGACTCGGCCACCACGTCCACCGGCGCGCCCCGCCGCCGCAGAGCCGCCTCGATCCCGGAGCGGGTGTGGGCGTTACGGGGGAACAGCACCCAAGGCCCCCAGCCCGCGCTGGGACCGGGCTTGCGACGCCCATCGGGCGCATAGATCGCGAGATCCTCGGTCAGCAACACTTCGGTGCTCACTCCTCGGGGCGACTCCGCGGGCTCTACACACACGGCCAAGTCGAGCGATCCGTCCACCAGCTCGCGCAGCAGATCGCCCGAGGGCCCCACCCGCAGATGGATGCGCAGCTCGGGATGCTCGACCCGGAAGCATCGCAGCGCCTCGCCGTGGTGCTGGACCGCCGAAGCGTCGATCATGCCGAGGCGAAGGCGTCCGTGGTCCCCGGAACGGGTGCGCTGAGCCCAGTCCGTCAGGTCGGCGGTGAGCGCCACCACCTGGCGAGCGTGCTCGAGGACCGGCCGGGTGTCGGTCCGCAGCACCCGGCGGCGGCCCTCCCGGTCGAAAAGCGGCACGCCGACGCGGCGTTCGAGCTCCGCCAGACCCTGGGAGAGGGCCGACGGGCTCACCCCGACCCGTTCCGCGGCCAGCGCGAAGGTGTCCGAGTCGGCCACCGCCACCAAGTACTCGAGCTGGCGGATGGAGAGATCGGGCAGCGCGGAGGCCATCCAGGCACAATAGTTCAGTCTTACTTCACTTTTAGACAAATCAGTGAATCAGTTCTTATTCTATTGCCATGAATCTCACTGCAGCCCGACGAATCGCCCCCGCGGCCGGCAATCTCGGCGTGCTCACACCGGGAATGGGGGCGGTGGCGTCCACGTTCGTCGCCGGGGTGATCGCCGCCCGGCGAGGCCTGAGCCCGCCCATCGGTTCGATCAGCCAGATGGCCCACATCCGCCTGGGCACCAAGACCGAGAACCTCAATCCCCCCATCCGGGAGTTCGTGCCGCTTGCCGGGCTGGACGACCTTGTGTTCGGCGGCTGGGATCCCCTGTCGGCCAACGTGCTGGAGGCGGCCCGCACCTGCGGCGTGCTGGAAGAAGGCGATCTGGGGAGCATCTCGGCTGAGCTGGAGGGCGTGGTCGCCATGGATGCGGTGTTCGACCGGCGCTGGGTCAGCCGCCTCGACGGCGTCCGGGTCAAGCCGCAGGTGTCCAAGTGGGATCAGGCCCAGGCCCTGATGGACGACATCGAGAACTTCCGCAGCACCCACGACTGCGACCGGCTGGTGATGGTCTGGTGCGGATCCACCGAGGCGTTCTCGGAGCCGACCGCAGTGCACGAGTCGGTGGAATCCTTCGAGGCCGCGCTGAAGGCCGACGACGACGCGATCGCCCCCAGCCAGATCTACGCCTACGCGGCGCTGCAGAGCGACGTGCCCTTCGCCAACGGCGCCCCCAACCTCACCGTGGACCTGCCGTGCATGGAGGAGCTGTCCCGCAGTCGGGGCGTGCCCGTGGCCGGCAAGGACTTCAAGACCGGCCAGACCCTGATGAAGACGCTCATCGCGCCCGGCCTCAAGGCCCGGATGCTGGG